>JAKAKP010000117.1 GCA_021813445.1 Deltaproteobacteria bacterium | reverse complement strand
CTCCAGGTTGGGCGCAAGTCGTCTGGGCACAAATTAAGCAAAGCATATGTTTCACCAAAAGTCTAGTTTTTTGTAATCTTTTTAACGCCTTCTATCGGAAAAAACTTTTGGCAATCGCTATATATCATCGGCTCTAGTTAACCAGAAGATTAGAAAATTGGGAGCGCCACGGGAGCCGCGTCCTGGTTTTTGGGATAAAAAAATAAGGGCCGCACCATGACCTATTTTCAGATTTCCGGGCCGTCCGGCGGCAGCAGACTTCTCAAGGATTCCCGGGGAATACGCCAGGGGCCGGCCCCCCATTTGAGGGCGTGGAGACGGCCATCCCGGATCATGCGATAGATGGTGCGCCGGGACAGGGCCAGCAGCCGGGCTACCTCATCAGGGCGGAAAAAACGTTTATTAATTAATAATACCATAATCACCCTCCTGTTTTTAGTAAAGGCCGCTCTGAGCCGGAATGCAAAGGTAGGGCCATGCCCCTGCCTGCCAGGAGCATCCAGGAGATCCTTTATCCTCGGGTCTATCAGCCTTGTCCCCGAACTCTCCATTAAGAACCGGGACGAACCCACCGGCAATTCCCCTAAATTTGTGGGGGGTAATTGGTTTTTAGACCTAGGGGCGAGAGAACAGACCTAGGGGCCAAGGGGGATTTGGCCAGGCCCGGCGCAGGCGGCCACCGTCCCCCTTCTTGCTTTCCTGAGCCCCAAGATAAGGCTTTTGATCAATCTGGCAGCCGCGCAGACTCTGATCTTCCTAGAAAACAGAGATTCTTCACTCCGCTACGCTCCGTTCAGAATAACAAATCTTGTTAAAGCTTGCGCCTGCGACCTTCCGCAGCCCCTATTCCCCCAATATTTGCGGCTGAAAAAACCGGATAGGCGGGCCAGGCCAGTCCGTGCCCCGGAGGCAAAGCCCTATTCCGGGACAGGAGAGGACATCTGTGCCGGGAGGCGCCACGGTTTTTGAATGGCTGGGGAGAAAGACCCACGGAGGTAAGCGGATGGCCCAAGAACGGCTGTTGCGTCCCCGGGAAGTGGCCCGGCAGTTGGCGGTCTCCAGGTCCACGGTGTACCGCTGGTTCTGGGAAGGAAAGCTCCAGGGCGTCAAATTGAGCGGGGGCACCGTGCGCATCCTGGAGAGTGCAGTGCTGCGGAAACTGGCGGCAGGGGATTAAAAGCAGGGGCCAGGGGGCAGGGGGTAGTTGTAGGGCGGGCACTGCCCGCCGTAAGCCGTAAATGGAGTTCGGGGTTTTGGTGGGCAGTGCCCACCCTACATGATTACTGATCATTGATTACTGGGATAGGGGGCGACAAATTGTTCCTGCACAACCTGCGAAATGCCAACCCCGCGTCATCCGTCCCAGGTGTGCTGGAGGTTTTGGCGGTTTTCCCTTATACCCTGGGAGACCATGACGGCCAACCGCAAAAAAGCCAAAAGCGGCAAAAGAGACCTCTATTTTGATGAAGCTCAATCCCTTTACCTGTCCGGGAAAAGCCTGGAGGAGATTCAGGGGCTGTTTCCCGTAGCCCTCTCTACTCTTCAACGTTGGGAGCGGGAAGGCCATTGGCAGGAGAAGCGGCGGCAGGTGCTGGTCTCCCCCAGGTGGCTGGGGGAGGCCCTGAAGGGCCTGCTCCGGGAAAAGACCGGCAGGCTCCTGGTCAAAGGCGAACTGAAAACCCCGGAGTTGGACGAGCTGACCAAAATCCTCACCTTGATCGACCGCCTCTGCTCCCAGGGATTTGACCTGCAGGGCGCGGCCCTGGAAGTGATGGACCGGTTCAGCGAGTTCATGCGGGGCTGGGTGACGGACCCGGAAGAGCTGAAGACCTTTACCGCCCGGGTGCAGGATTTTTTCCGGAATCTGGAAAACGATGGATAGCTGGAAAACACAAACCAAAGACGCCATGACCTTGAAGAAGAAGCTCACCAAGGCTGAGTTCCGCCAGCGGGCCGACGACATCCTGATGCGCCTTTCCCTGGAGGTGACGCCGTTTTGGGAAGACAGCGCCGAAAAGCAGGAGACCCGGCGGTCCCGGGCCGCGGCCGATCCCCTTTATTTCTGCCGCACCTATCTGCCCCATTATTTTGCCAAGACGCCGGCACCGTTCCATTACGAATTAGTGGGCTTGCTGGAGCAGCAGACCGCAGAGGTGGTCACCCCGGTGGCCGTGGCCGCGCCCCGGGAATTCGCCAAGACCACGGTCTGTTCCTTTGGCTACGTCCTGCACCAGATCTGCTTCAACCGCCGGCATTTCATCATCATCGGCAGCGACAGCGAAGACCTGGCCAGCGATTTGACGGGCTACATCTATCTGGAACTGCTTTACAACGAGCGGCTGCAGCAGGATTTCGGGCAATTGGTCAAGTCCAACCGGGCGGTGGATGATTTTGTGACCACCAATGACATCCGGGTCAAGGCCCGGGGCCGGGGCCAAAGGCTGCGGGGGCTGAAACACCGGCAGTGGCGGCCCGATCTGGTGATCCTGGACGACCTGGAAAACGACATCAACGTCCGCAATCCGGAGATCGTGCAGCAGATCCTGGATTGGGTGAAATCCGCGGTCTACCCCTCCCTGGACACCCGGGGCACCTTGATGATCATCGGCACCATTCTCAGGTGGAAGAGCGCCCTGCACCTGATGCTCACCAGCCCGGAGGAGCCCTATTGCCATTTTGAGCGGCGGATTTACCGAGCCTTGCAGGAAGACGGCACCTCCCTCTGGGAAGCCCGGCACCCCGCGGCCAGGCTCGCCCAGCAGAAGCAAATGATGGGAACTCTCGCCTTCAACCGGGAAAAGATGAACGAACCTGCGCCGGAATCCGGATTTTTCAAGGAGGAGTGGATTCACTACTACCACCCGGGCAGTCTGAAAGACCGGGATCTAGTGGTGGTGGGCTTTTTCGACCCCTCGCTGGAAAGCGGGGCCGCAGCGGATTACAAGGCCTTCATCACCGTGGGCTGGGATCGCGGGGAGATGGTTTTCTACGTGATGGACGCGTTCATCCAGAAGACCACCCTGGAGCAGACCCTGGGGGCCATCTACAACCGCCACCAGGAATACGGCTATCAGGTTTTCGGAGTCGAGGACAATCTGTTCCAGCGCCTGCTGCTGAAAGAGTTCGAGCGGCTGGGCCAGGAGCGGAGCCAGTTGCTGCCCGTCAAAGGGGTGACCAACCGCCTGGCGAAAGAGACCCGGGTGGCCAGCCTCTCGCCGTTGCTGGAGCGGGGCAAAATCCGCTTCATCCGGGGCCATTCGGATCAGGAACTGCTGGTGGAGCAGATGCTCTATTTTCCCTCCCGGACCCTGCACGACGATGGGCCGGACGCCCTGGAAGGGGCCATCCGCCTGGCCCAGACCATGCCGGGGGTGATAGTGGAGGAGCCGTATCAATCCTTGGAATCCCGAACGTTTCGGGGACGGGGCGCGTTTTGAAAGCAGGGGTCAGGGGCCAGGGATCAGGGATCAGAATTGTAGGGCGGGCAGTGCCCACCCTACTGGCCTGAAAAATTCCTGAGCGGTAGCACAGGCTTTCCAGCCTGTGCGGATTACCAGGGCGGGTGAGACGTCCGCCCCTACGATTCTTTTCATGCTTTTAGGTGGGCCGATGGCCCATGAGGAGCTGTTCACAGGAGAAACCATGGGGCTGAAGGATTTATTCGGCAGAGTCTTTAAACCCCAGGCGAAGCCGGAGACCCGGGAGATAGCCGCGGTGGGTCTGGCGGACCGCTGGAGCACCTATCCCAGCGCCGGGCTCACCCCGGAGCGGCTCTCCGAGATTTTCCGGCTGGCGGACCAGGGCGACGTGGCCCGCCAGATGGAGCTGTTCGAGGAGATGGAAGAAAAGGACGCGCATCTGGCCTCCCTGCTCCAGACCCGGAAGCTGGCGGTGTTGAGCCTGGACTACGAAGTGGTGCCTTACGCCAAGACCCGGGAGGACGAGGCTATTGCCCAGTTTGTATATGAAGTCCTCCAGGCCTTGCCGGACGTGGAAGGCGCACTCCTGGACCTGTTGGACGCCATCGCCAAAGGTTTTGCGCTGGCGGAGATCATCTGGGAGGTGGCCGGGGGCCGGGCCCGGGTCGTGGAACTCCGGTGGGTACCCCAGAAGCGGGTGACTTTTGTCACCGACTTGAAACCCCGGCTCCTCACCCCCGAATCCCCCTGGCAGGGGGTGGAGCCGCCGCCCTGGAAGCTGATCTACCACCGCTTCAAGGCCAGGAGCGGTTATGCCCCCCGGGCCGGGGTGCTCCGGGTGGTGGCCTGGATGTATCTCCTCAAGAATTACGCGCTGAAGGATTGGGCCGCATTCAATGAAGTCTTCGGCATGCCCCTGCGTCTGGGGAAGTACGACCCCTCGGCCTCGGCCGCGGACCGGGAGGCTTTGATCCGGGCCATCCGCAGCCTGGGGTCCGACGCCGCCGGAATCATCAGTAAAAGCACGGAGATCGAATTCGTGGAGGCTGCCTCCCGCCTGAGCGGCAATGCCAATCCTTACCAGGTGCTGGCGGAGTTTTGCAACCGGGAGATGTCCAAGGCGATTTTGGGCCAAACCCTGACCACCGATACCGCGGGGGCCACCGGCACCTACAGCGCGGCCCGGGTCCACGCCCAGGTGCGCCGGGACCTGGTGGAAGCCGACGCCCAGACCCTGGCGGTGACGATCCGGGAGCAACTGCTGCGGCCCCTGGTGGGCTTCAACTTCGGCTGGGACCGGCCCAGCCCCTGGTTCCGCTTCAAACTGACGGAAGAAGAAGATCTAAAAGCCTTATCCGAGGTCTACCGCAACTTAAAGGAAATCGGCGTGCCCTTGCGGGGGGACCAGGTGGCGGAGCGCTTCGGCATCTCGCTGCCCCCGGGGGGAGCGGACCAAAATACGGAAGGAGGCAAGTGATGGGTAAAAGTTTGGGGGCCGTCTGCCTGGCCCTGACCCTGACGGCCGGATGTTGTGACCACCCCGGCCTGTTCCAGAAGGTGCAGCAATCCCTGGACACGGTGCAGAGCTACTACACGCCGCTGCTGCAGGAGGAGTGGCAACAGAACGACCAGTTGCGGCGGGCCGTGGTGGCGGCGGACACGGCCCTGATGGTGGCCGGGGAGTTGCAGCAGCAATGGTGCCCGGCCCCAAACAAGACGGAGCAGTTGCAACTGCAGACCCAGGAGGCCAAGAACCTGGCGCAAGAGGCGGGCGTCAAGGCAGCCGGAGCCGCAGGACAATAGGACTCTGAGAGCCATGGATATGAGCAAACCAAATTCGGGCGTCAACCTGCCGGAATGGATTCTCCTGCTGCCCGCGGGCCGGGTGGAATTGGTGGACCGGCCGGAGCCCTTGCAGGTGGACCCGGAGTCGCTGGCCAGTCTGGTAAGGACCTTCCGCTCCCGGGGAGTGGACCTGGTCATCGACTACGAACATCAATCCCTGCATGGCCGGCAGGCCCCGGCCGCGGGTTGGATCAAGGACCTGGAAGCCCGGCCCGACGGCCTTTGGGCCAAAGTGGAATGGACCCCCCAGGCCCGGGAATATCTGCGCAACCGGGAGTACCGCTATTTTTCCCCGGTGCTGCAACTGGACCCGGTGACCCGGAAACCCCAGGCCTTGATGCAGGTGGGGTTGACCAACGTGCCGGCCATCAAGAAGCTGCCGCCGTTGGTGGCCAAGTGGGAAGCCGCGGCCGGGCCGGGCTGGATTCCCCCGGAAGAAAAGGGGAGAAAGGGTGCGGATGTGGAAAAACTCAGGTTGATCATGGGATTGCCCCCGGAAGCGGATGACCAGACCCTGGGGGCCAGGCTGCTGGAGTTTTGCCAGAACCTGGCCGCGGTTCTGAAGCTGCCGGGGGAGGCCACTGCCTCCCAGATCCTGGAAGCCGTAAGAGCTTTACAGGGTGAGATCGAGAGGCTCCAAGGGGTGGAGGCGGAACTGCGGCAGCTTAAGTCAAAGGTGGCGGCGGATTCCACGAACCAGGCCGTGGAAGAAGCCATGAAGGCGGGCAAGATCGCGCCGGCCCAGAAGGCCTGGGCCCTGGAGTATTACCGCCAGGACCCGGGGGGGTTCCAAACCTTTGTGGCCCGGGCCCCGCAACTGGTGCCCACCCGGCTGGAACTGAAGCTGTCCCGGGATTTTCAGACGCCGGGCCCCTTGCACCCGGAAGAACTGAGTCTCTGCCGCTCCCTGAATCTTTCCCCGGAGCAGTACCTGCAGGCCAAGGCCCGGACCGACCGGGATCACTAAAAGTGGAGGTGAGAAATTATGGCAGCATTGACTAAAGACCGGGCCACACCTTACCGGGAAGGCATTGAAGTGGCTTACCCGGTGGCCGCGGCCGTCAAAATCTACGCGGGCTCCCTGGTGTGCGCCAATACCGGCGGCTTTGCTGCGCCCGCGGCCGATACCAGCGGTTACCGCCTGGCGGGGGTGGCCCTGGAGCAAGTGGACAATACCACCGGGACGGATGGGGCCAAAAGCGTGCGGCTGCGGCGGCACGGCATCTTTGAATTCGACGCGGCCAGCATCACCCAGGCCATGGTGGGCGATCCCATGTACGCGGTGGACGACCAGACCTTCGACGACACGACCGGCCCCACCAATCACATCAAAGTGGGGGTCCTGGTCAAATACGAGTCCGCCACCAAGGGCTGGATCGACATCGCCAGGTAAAGGGAGGAGATGACTGATGATTGTCAATGCTGAGGCTTTAGCCAGATTATATACCGCGTTCACCGCGGTGTTCAACGCCGCGTTCCAGGAGACTCCGACCTGGTACGAACAGGTGGCCATGACCGTACCGGCCAATACCCGGATCATGGACTACAAATTCCTCCTGGATTTTCCCATGGTCCGGGAATGGCTGGGGGACCGGCAGATCAGCTCTTTAGAGCCCAAGGCCTACCAGATTGAGAGCAAGGACTGGGAAGCCACCATCGAGGTGGAGCGCAACGATATCGAAGACGAGCAACTGGGGTTTTACAACCCCATCGTTGCGGCCCTGGCCCAGGAAGCCCGGAAACACCCGGAAAAGCTGATCGCCGATCTGCTGAAAGACGCGTTCACCAGCACCTGCTATGACGGCCAATATTTCTTCGACACCGGCCACCCGGTGGGCTCCGGCACCGCCTCCAATAATGCCGGGGGCTCCGCGACGGCCTGGTACCTGTTGGACACCTCCCGGGCCGTCAAGCCCTTTATCTTCCAGTTGCGCCGGGGCGTGGAGCTGGTGCGCATGGACCGGCCGGACGACGAACACGCATTCATGCGCAAGAAGTTCCGCTACGGCGTGGACTACCGGGGCGCGGCGGCTTACGGCCTCTGGCAGCTGGCCTATGCCTCCAAGCAAACCCTCACCGCGGACGCTTACGCCAGCACCCGGGCGGCCATGATGTCCCTCACCAATTCCGAGGGCCGGCCCCTGGGGATTAAACCCAATCTCATGGTAGTGCCGCCCTCTTTGGAGAAATTGGCCCGGGAGATTCTCCAGGCGCAATTCATCATCGGCGACCCCACGAGCGGCGGCAGCAAGTCCAATGTCTGGCAGGGCACCGCGGACCTGCTGGTGGTGCCGGAACTGGCATAAATTGGCGGCTTGGCGGCTTTGCGTGAGAACATTAATCTCACGCAAAGGCGCAAAGCCACAAAGGCGCAAGGAGAATCGTAATGGGCAACGCCCTTTTTGATAAAGCCCGGGAAGGTTTCCTGGCCGGCGAAATTAACTGGAATACGGACGCCATCAAGGCGGTGCTCATCGATGCCGCGGACTACACCGTCAACCTGGCCACCCATCAATTCCTGAGCGATATCCCCGCGGCGGCGCGGGTGGCCACCAGCGGCGCGCTCAGCGGCAAGACGGTGGCCGCGGGGGTGGCCGACGCCGGGGACTTCACTTTTCCGGCGGTGAGCGGCGACCCGGCAGAGGCCCTGGTGCTTTATCAAGACACCGGTACAGCCGGCACTTCCCGGCTCATTGCCTACATTGACACCGCCACCGGTCTGCCGGTGACTCCCAACGGCGGGGACATCAACGTGGCCTGGGATGATGGGGCCAATAAAATCTTTAAGTTGTAAGGGAGGTTGCCCTCTATGTCTTTCCCCACCGCTCTGAGCAATGCTGTTGACGGCGTTACGGAAATTGTCGCCGCGCATTTAAACAACCTGGAAGTCAAAGTGGGAACAGACAACTCCGCGGTGACAACCTCTCTCGACTATTTATTAAAAAATGTGGGCAGTATCGATCCCGGCCATAAACACACGGCCGGGGCTTTCAGCGGCGGCAATAACGGGGATGTGCTCTATAAAGCGGCAGGAGTCTGGGGGCCGGGAACACCGGAGGCCGCGGGCTTGGTGGCCAAGGGCGGGGACCAGAGCATTGATGGCGTCAAGACTTTCACCAGCATACCTTTAGGGCCGGGCAGTAATCCCACCAGCGACAATCAGTTGGCCCGGAAAGCCTATGTGGACTTAATGACCCCGCTCTCCACCTACATCAGCACCTCCTCCATCGACCCTGGCCACAAGCATAGCCAGCTTTGGGCCTCAGATGGCAGCCCGGAAGCGGTGACCGTAGACACAGCCGGAGTGGCAACGTTTACGGCTATTCCGGCGGGTCCCGGCAGCAATCCCACCACCGACAACCAATTGGCCCGAAAAGCCTATGTGGATCTGATGTTGCCCCTGGCCGGGGGTGCCATGACCGGCAATATTGCCATGAATAGTCACAAAGTCACCGGGTTGGCCGCAGCTTCAGGCACCGGGGAGGCGCTGCGCTACGATGAGTGGATCACGGCCCAGGACCCCGGCCATAAGCATAGCAAGCTGTGGGCCTCAGACGGCAGCCCCGAAGCGGTGACCGTGAACGTGGCGGGCTACGTCGGCATCGGGGTGACGAATCCGGGGGCACAATTAGACATACAGGCAAGTAGTGGAGCTTGTCTTATAGGCAGAGGGGTTGCGAATCAATGGAGTTTGCAGTTTCTGGGCAGTAATACCGTAGGACAGTCTTATGGCCTTGATATTCAGGCTGGCTCCAATTCATCCGACTGGCCCTTATATGTCAGGTCTAAGCCTGATACTGCAGCACTACTTTTAGGAGTTAGAGGAGACGGTAATGTCGGCATCGGCACAACGAATCCTGGCTATAAACTAACTTGTAACGGAGAACCCGGAGCCAATGGCTACACCGCTTGGACTAATTATTCCGATATCCGCTTTAAGCAGGACATCAAATCGCTATCCGGCGATGTACTTGCCAGGGTACTCAAGCTGAACCCTGTAACCTTTTCTTATAATAATAAGAATCCCTGGGGCGAAAAGCCCGGGGAACGCACCCTTTATGGCTTTATCGCCCAAGAACTCCAGATGCTCTTTCCAGAAATGGTAGGCCAGACCCAAGGACCTGACGGTGAGAAATATCTCACCACCAACTTAAGCAACCTGCCCCTCTACTTGGTCCAGGCCATCAAGGAGCAACAGGCGCAGATAGAGGCCCTCCAAGCAAAAAGCAATTAGAGAGAAACCATGCAGGCTCTGAAAGAAGAGAGCAAAGATCAAGATCAGAACTTTGACCAATTAAAAGAGCAGATCAGAAGCTTGACCTGTGAGCTGCTGCAAGAGCGGATCACTCGCATAGACTTTCAGGTGCAGCTTTTAACGCAGTGGCGGCAGCAGTGTCAACAGGAACTAAACAATCTACTGTGCAACGAGGAAAGCTCCTAAAGCCCAGAGGATTACCATGGCTAAATTCGGAACCGGGGAACTCTATACTTCCGGTCTACTTTACGGCATAGATCCCCAATACCTCCTGGGAGCGGGCAATATTCCCAGTACCGCGGACCTGGGGCTGCCCGCGGTCAATCCCGGACCGGTTACTCTCCAGGGAATTGGAAACATCGCGGCAGCAGAGGTATGGGGGACCCCCTGGATCTCACGGATTCCCCAAAAACTGGCTCTGGGCCTTACTATTTCCCGATTGGCTTATGGCATTAATAGCCGCCGATTGTCCGCAGCACCCAAAATTCGCAGATTGCAGGTGACTCTCAATGGCTGAGATTATTACCCTCAAACAAGGCGAGGCCAAGCTGCTCACTCTGACGGTGACTGACGAGAACGGCGCGGCCGTGAATTTGAGCGGCTGCACCCTCTTTCTGGGCGTGAAAAGTCCCAAAGGGGAAGACTACGCCTTCTCGAAGGACCATAGCGCCTTTGATCTGGACCACGCAGACCAAGGCATCATCTCCGTATTTCTGGGGGATACCGATACCAACCAGACTCCCGGGCCCTATGTGGGAGAGCTGAAAGTCATCTTCCCTGGCGCGGCCCCCAACACCGTGGAAAAGAGCAGCGACCTGGCCTTGACCATTGAACGGGCGGTGACGGCCTAAAGCCCGGGAAGTTGAGGCTGATCAGCAAACAGGAGAGGAAGTGATGGCCTATTCTACCCAAGATGACTTGCTCACCATGATCTCCCAGGCGGAACTGGCGGCATTGACTGCGGAAGCGGGGGAGATCCCTGACGGCCAGGTGGTGGCGGAAGCCATCAGCCGGGCGGACGCGGAAATCGACGCGTCCTGCGGCCTGCGTTATACCGTGCCCTTTGCCCCGGTGCCGGAGCGGGTGAAGACCCTGTCCGCGGACCTGGCCATTTACCATCTTTACAGCCGGCGCAGTGCCGCGCCGGAGGTCTGGCGGCAAAAGTACCAGGACGCCCTGGCCTTCCTGAAACAGGTGGCCGCGGGCCAGGCAACCCTCGCCGGAAGTGGCGGCGAGCCCGCGGCCGCGGCCCGGGAGGCCGCGGAAATAGACGGTAACTGCCGGCTCTTCTCCCGTCATACCCAGGGAAAGTGGTAACTGCAAGGAGTGGTAATGTCCGATCTCACCTGGAGTGTCGTGGAAGAAGTGCTGCTTAAGGCCCTGCAAGCCGAATTGGGCTCCCTGGCGCCGACCGTGGCCTCGTATCAGGGCAATTGGCTCCAGGACCTGCAGCATCAGGCCTGGAGGCTGCCGGCGGTGCTGGTCAGACTGCGGCAGGCCCGGGGCGAACAGGTGGCCATGGGCTCCTCCGACCTGATCCTGGATTTCTTTGTACTGGTGGCCGTCCGCCCCTTACGGGGGGAAACCGAGGCCCGGGTGCAAGAAGGAGGGATATATCAAATCCTCGAGGGGGTGCGCCGGGCTTTGTGGCAGCAGGACCTGGGACTGGCAATCACCCCCTTTTCCCTGGAAAAGGAAGAGCCCTGGCTCACCACCCGGGAGCTGGCCGTCTACGGGGCCGAATACCGGACCAGTTTGGTGAAAGATTTTTAGAAGCCATTTTAAAACCGCAATTATCCTAATTTGTCATTCTGAGCGCAGCGAAGAATTCCGTATTTTCGAGGCGTAGAGATTCTTCACTGCGTTCAGGATGACAGAAAAAGGGGTTTTGAAATGGCTTGTAAGGAGTAATTATGACCCGGTCCATCCGTAATTTTCTCGCCACCCACAACCTGCTGGCGGTCTCCGCCCGGCACCAGGAAACGGCCCTCAACTCCGAACAGGAACTGGACACCCTGCTGCTGGCGGATTTGAACAGCCTCCTGAATTACAAGGGCTTGAAGACTCCCAACCGGGAAGAGATGACCGGCAAGGAGGAGGCGGACCGTCTCTATGATCTGGGAGGCACCGTGGCCGGTACCCTGACCTTTTCCCGGGCCCAGCCCCAGCATTTCGCCTTCCTGCTGGCCTATGCCCTGGGGCAGGTGGAGACCATCTCCCAGGGCAGCAGCGGCTATCGCCACCTCATTCAACCCCGGTCCGGGGAAGTGGACGCGGCCCGGTCCAATCCCAGTTTCACCGCGGCCATGCGCTTCGGCCGCCAGGTGTTGAAACGGCGCTTTGCCTCATGCTTCCTGGATCAGGTGAAGACCGAGTTCCCTAAGGACGGCTGGGCCAAGGTCAGCGCCACGGTGAAAGGCACCGGCAAAACCACGGACAACACCGTGGTGGAGACCATCACCGCGGCCTTTAATGCCACTTCCCTGACCCTGGCGGCCAACGGCGTGGCCGGCGACAGCGCGGCCGAGAGATTGAGCAACGTCCAGGCCATCCAGGCGCTCAACCCGGACAACCAGGCCTGGGAAGAGGTGGCCGTTAGCGCCGTCTCCAGCGGTGTCCCCGCGGTGATCACCATCGCCCCGCCGGGGAGCAGCGCCGCGGCCACCACCTACCGGGTCTATTACCTACCGCCCGAGAGCAGTTGGATGCTACTGCCGTCCCGGGTAGAAGAACCCCCCCTGAAAGTGAGCCAGGTGCAGGTGAACCTGGGGGGGCGATGGGACGGCAGCGCCATTTGGGGGGGATACCAGTTGACTGCGGAACTCCGCCGCCTGAGCTGGACCCTCAACAACAACCTGACCCCGGAGCGCACCCCGGGGGCAGGAGTGGCATACGCCAATCGGGTCTTCCGGGCCGGCCGGGATCAGAAATTGGAATTCGACCGGGATTTCCGGGATTTTCTCCTGGCCCAACACCTCCAGGACAACGATACCCTGGTGGTCCATCTCCTGGCCCAGGGGCCGGAGTTCGAACCGGGATTAAACTACCAGGTGGAGTTGATCTTCCCCCGGGTGGCGGTCACGGCCGCGCCGGTAAAGGTTTCGCAGCGGCGGTTGGTGGAAGAAGTGGAATTCACGGTGCTGGAAGACGACACGTACGGCTCGGTCATCGCCCGGGTGCAGAACCGGGTGAGCGGCTATGCGGCTTAGAAGACAGGGGTCAGGGGTAAGAAAAGAATAACCCATTTAATGATCACTGATTACTGATCACTGGATAGGAGGGCCAATGCCCAGGGTTCTCGGAGAAGCGCAGCACTCTCTGGTGGTCCATGATCCGGTTTCGGGGTCGGAGGTGACCCTGTATTACCGGCGGCCCACTTCGGAGGAGCGGGTGGCCTATCAAGTGTCGGCCTTTCGCCTGGAAGGGGGACAGCGCCGTTTCTGCCTGGGGGAGACCCGGCTCCAGTTCGGGCTGGAGATCCTGACCGGCGTCGGCCCGGGAGATTTCCTGGTGGCCGCGGACGCTGGGGACGAGCCCCTGGACCCGGAGCGCCACCCGGACTGGAAGGAGCGGCTGCGGGAACATGCCCCGGACCTGGTCTCCTACCTGGCCCAGCAGATTTTTGAGGGCCTGCGGGTGGTGCCCCGGGAGGATCAGGAGTGCTCGACATAGCTGGGTCCGGGAAAGACCTTCTCACAGACTGGCCGTTGCAACGGGAGTTACAGGCAGTGGCCCAGGGGCGGCTCTGCGGAGCGGCGGAACGCCGCCGCTGCCGCGCCGAGAGCGGCGGGTTCGCGGCCTGGGCCTGCAGCGTGTGTGAGGAGTGCCTCCGGCCGGAAAACCTCTCCCCCTGGACCTGGCACCTCCTGTTTTTGTATCGGCTCAGCCAGGCGGGCTATCCCTTCCGGGCCAATGACCTGAGCCTGGAGACCTGGCT
>JAKAKP010000105.1 GCA_021813445.1 Deltaproteobacteria bacterium | reverse complement strand
GATCTTATCCTGAATCTCCTCCTTGGAAAGGTGGGCGATGCACTTGGTAACTTTTCCCATGACTGCCCCCTTGAAAATTTTTTGGGCAGTCTACCATATTACTCATTAGATGGCAACTTGGTATTAGCGGTTCATGGCCGCCAGGAACTCGGAGTTGTTCTTGGTGCCCTTCAGCTTTTCCAGCAAAAATTCCATGCTGTCCACCGGCGATAGAGGCGACAGGAGTTTCCTTAAGATCCAGATGCGGTTCAAGTCCTCCGGGGCCAGCAGCAGCTCTTCCTTGCGGGTGCCGGAGCTGTTGATGTTGATGGAGGGGAAGATGCGCTTTTCGGTGAGCTTCCGGTCCAGGTGAATCTCCATATTGCCGGTGCCTTTGAATTCCTCGAAGATCACTTCATCCATGCGGCTGCCGGTGTCCACCAGCGCGGTGGCGATGATGGTCAGGCTGCCGCCCTCCTCGATGTTCCGGGCTGCGCCGAAGAAGCGTTTGGGCCGTTGCAGGGCATTGGCGTCCAGGCCGCCGGAGAGGATCTTGCCGCTGGCCGGGATCACCGTGTTATAGGCCCGGGCCAGCCGGGTGATGGAATCGAGGAGAATCACTACTTCCCGCTTGTGTTCAACCAGGCGCTTGGCCTTTTCCAGGACCATTTCCGCCACCTGGATGTGCCGCTGCGCGGGCTCGTCAAAGGTGGAACTCACCACCTCGGCCCGCACCGAGCGCTCCATGTCCGTGACTTCCTCGGGCCGCTCGTCGATGAGGAGCACGATGAGGACCACCTCCGGGTGGTTGCGGGCAATGGAGTTGGCCAGGTTTTGCAGGAGCATGGTCTTGCCGGTCCGGGGCGCGGCCACGATGAGGCCGCGCTGGCCCATGCCCACCGGGGTCATCAGGTCCATGACCCGGGCGGAGTAGTTGTCCGGGTCGGTTTCCAGCTTGAGGCGCTGATCGGGATAAAGGGGCGTGAGGTTGTCGAAGAGGATCTTGTCCCGGGCCACCGCGGGGTCTTCGAAATTGACCGTCTCCACCTTGAGGAGGGCGAAGTAACGCTCTCCCTCTTTGGGAGGCCGGATCTGGCCGGCGATGGTGTCGCCGGTGCGCAGGTTGAAGCGGCGGATCTGGCTGGGGGAGACATAGATGTCGTCGGGGCCGGGCAGGTAGTTGTAGTCCGGAGCCCTGAGGAACCCGAAGCCGTCGGGCAGGATTTCCAGGACCCCGCCCCCGGAGATGACGCCGTTTTTCTCCACCTGGGCCTGGAGGATGGCAAAGATCAGCTCCTGCTTACGCAGGCCGGCCGCTCCCTCCACGTTCAGGTCCCGGGCCAGGGACGCCAGTTCGTTAATCTTTTTGTGCTTCAATTCGGATAAGTTCATCATTTCCTCGTATTAATAAATATAAATATATAAAAATTGCGAATTGCCATGCTATAAGCAGGGCGGCTGCCGCTTCGACCTGGGAATTGCAGGTGGCGAATGGGGCGCTTATGGGGATTGTTTCAGGCCTGCAGCGGCAGGAAACTGCCAACCGCCAGGGTAAAAAGGAAAAAGAGCACGGATTTTTTCAAACTCAAACCAAGGGGAATGGTAATCGAGGCTATCCTTAATTGCTTAAGTCGTATCGGGCCGAAACCAGGATTTCTTAAGGCAGGTTAACTAGAAATTAATGCCTTTCCCCATTTCTGTCAAATGATTTTTTGCAATTTCTCCCAGATTCTTTCCACCTGCCGCCGGGTCTCCGCCAAGGAGCCCCGGTTGTCCACCACGTAGTCGGCCCGGGCCACCTTCGCCGCCAGAGGCATCTGGGCCTGGATCAGCCCCTGGATTTCCGCATCCCCCCGTTGGTCCCGGGCCTGGAGGCGCTCCACCTGCTCCCGGGGATCGGCGTCCACCACGATGACTTTGTCGTACCACTCCGCCAACCCGGCTTCAAAGAGCAGCGGCACTTCCACCAGGACCATTTTTACCTCCTGGCGTTCCAGTTGCTCCAGCCGCGCCCGGATTTCCCGGGCCACGTGGGGGTGGACAATTTGGTTCAGCCGCTCCCGGGCCTCTTGGTCGGCAAAGACCCGGCGGGCCAGCAGCGGCCGGTTAAGGGAGCCGTCCTCCAGGAAGAACTCAGCCCCGAAGGCTTCTCTAAGCTCCTGCCACGCGGGCGCGCCCACGGCCACCACCGCGTGGGCCACCGCGTCCGCGTCCAGGACCGCGGCGCCCAGCTCCTGGAACATGCGGGCCACCACGCTCTTCCCCGAGCCGGGGCCACCAGTTATGGCGATTTTGAGCATGTGCTTTATAATTCTTTTGAGATTATTTGGCTTCTTCCAGGAATTTCAAAACCTGCTTGACTATCTTGGGATGAAGACTTCTCCCGGCATGAAAAGGAATGACAATTCTTCGGCCTTCTTTCAAATAAATCCTGTGGCTGCCCGAGGCCCTGATCATCTCATAACCGGCCTTTAACAGCAGAGCCTCAGCCTCCGGCGCGGTTAACCGGGGCAGCTTAGGCAAGTTGAACCTCTAAGGAAGTTGTAAGAATCTCTTTGCTCAAGGAGGCCTTAATTTCCTCTGCGGACAGGGTTCCCAGGTACAGCTCGATGGCCTCCTTAATATTGGCCATGACCTCTTCAAAGGTGTCCCCTTGAGTCTGGCAGCCTTCTAACTCCGGGCAATAGGCATAGTAGCCGAAATCGTCTTTTTCGATGACAATGCTGACTTTGTGGGCCATATCTGTTTCTCCTCGGCCTAAACTAATAAAAACCCCCGCATCCGTCAAGGAGGCCGGTTTGCTGCTGGTAAATTAACTCCAGGGGAGCCCTACTATATCTTCTTCGTTCACCCGATAAATGATGCGCCAGTCCTCCACCCTGGAAGTTGGGTAGGGTGGGCATGGCCACCTCCCTGTGCTTGGGACATCCGCTAATGCTACGGTTTTGTCATTCTGAACGAAGCGTAGCGAGTGAAGAATCTCATATTTTTATGCACTGCGAGATTCTTCGGTCGCTCCGCTCCCTCAGAATGACAAGTTCAGAGCCTCGTCCCTTAAATTCTCGGTGGGCAATGCATGCCCACCCTACATTTATTTTAGAATGGTAAAGTATAATTGAAAAACAGAACTCAACAGCAGCAGCAAAGTTGCAATTACCAAGGCCCAAGTAGCCCACACAAGTCTTTTGGAGTGTCGTAACTCTAAAATTTTAAAAGAATACTTATAAGCATCGGAATCGACATCAGATCCCTCAATATATTTAAAAATCTCACGGTCAGGTTTTTTCCAAAAATCTGGATGCAGCCCTTTCATTGGCTCCATCCTCCTATTATTGTATGGATAACAAAGCCACCATTCCCTGAAAATCCTCCGGCAACGCCGCCTCCCATCCCATCCTCTCCCCGGTGCGAGGATGCGTGATTTCCAGCCGCCAGGCGTGCAGCATCTGCCGTTTTACCAGGGGCCTGAGGCCCAGCAGGGCGGGGGGCGCGCCTTTGAGGCGGGAGGCGCCGCCGCCGTAAGTGGCGTCTCCCAGGACCGGGTGGCCGAGCGAAGTCAGGTGCACCCGGATCTGATGGGTGCGCCCGGTTTCGATGGCCAGCTCCACCAGGGTCAGGGGGCCGGGGAATTCTCGGATTACCCGCCAATTGGTGACTGCGTCCTTGCCCCGGCGGGCGTGCACCGACATCTTGTGGCGCTCCACGGGGTGGCGGCCGATTTCCTTGGCGATGCGGCCCTCTTTTTCCGCCAGCCGTCCCCAGACCAGGGCCAGGTATTTCTTTTTGACTTCGTGTTTCTGAAACTGGCTGACCAGGCTCCGGTGGGCCAGCTCCGTCTTGGCCACCACTAAAAGACCGCTGGTGTCCTTATCCAGGCGGTGCACCAGGCCCGGCCGGCTGACGTCGCCGATTTCGGTGAGCTCCGGGCAGTGGTGCAGCAGGGCGTTGAGCAGGGTGCCGGTCTGGTGCCCGGCCCCGGGATGGGTCACCAGGCCGGGAGGTTTGTTCACCACCAGCAGGTCCCGGTCCTCATAGACAACCTCCAAGGGCAAAGGCTCCGGCAGCAGATGGCTGGGCGCGGGCCGCGGCACCGCCACGGTTATTGCGTCCCCGGCCCGCACCTTGTAAGAAGGGGGCCGTGCCTGGCCATTCACCAGGACCAGACCGGCCTTGAGCCAGCGCTGCAGCCGGGCCCGGGAAAAGTCCAGGCGCCGGGCCAGGAGATGGTCCAGGCGCCCCCCCGCTTCCTCCGGAGCAATGGTTAAAGTCAGGGATGAGGTGCGGCTGGCGGAGCTTTCCAAAATTCCCCTCCTTTTCCAAGGGGAGGCCAGGGAGATTGCAGACGCATACAAATCCCCCCTAACCCCCCTTTTTCAAAGGGGGGGATAAGCGACCCCCTCTTTTTGAAGGAGGGGGCAAGCTGCTTTTAACCAAATACAAAATGCGGGGCCATGCCCGTCTCAACTTTGAACTTTGAACCTGGAGCTTGGAACTTTTTTAGGCTCCCAGCTTGCGGGCATTGCCGCCATTCTTGATTTCACTGAAGATCATGCGGCCCGCGGTGGTCTGCAAGACGCTGGTGACCGCCACCTCCACCTCCTTGCCGATATAGCGGCGGGCGTTTTCTATGACCACCATGGTGCCGTCGTCCAGGTAGGCCACGCCTTGGCCCTGGGATTTGCCCTCCCGGAGGATCTGCACCTGCAAAGTCTCCCCGGGCAGCACCGCAGGTTTCATGGCGTTGGCCAACTGGTTGATGTTCAGGACCTCGATCCCCTGGAGCTCCGCCACCTTGTGGAGGTTGAAGTCGTTGGTCAGGATCTTGGCGTGGATTTTCAGGGCCAGGGCCACCAGCTTGGAGTCCACGCCCGCGGCCTGGGGCACGTCGTCTTCCACGAACTCCACCTTCAGGCGGTTGTGCTGCTGCAGGCGCTTCAAGATGTCCAGACCCCGCCGGCCCCGGGTGCGCCGCAGCTCATCCGGGGAATCGGCGATATATTGCAGTTCCTCCAGGACAAACTTGGGGACCAGGAAAGTGCCTTCCAGAAACCCGGTTTCCGAAATGTCGGCGATACGGCCGTCAATGATGACGCTGGTGTCCAGGATCTTCAAGGGCGCCCGCATCTGCCGGCCGCCGTCGAGAAAGGCGGGGGTGGATACCTCCGCCATCTTCTTGCCTCCCAGAACCAGCCCGATATAACCGAATATGGCAGAAAAGAAAATATATAAAGGAATTTGTAAATTGGGCAGTTCCAAGAATTTCTCGAAGGGATAGCAGGCCAGCTTGGCTATGCCCAGGCCGATGAACAGACCCAGGGTCCCGCCGAAGATGGTTTTTAGAGGAATGCGTTTGATGACCCGCTCCAGACCCAGAGTCAGGAAAGCCACCACCAGGCCGCCCGCGGCTCCCACCCAGCCGGCCCACCACAGGTCGCTGAACCGGGGGATCTGGTCGGCGATGAGATAGCCGCTGACCGCGCAGATGGTTCCCATGATGGCCACGATGACCATCTTCTGCAACAATGGTATTCACCTCCTTTCCAGGAAAAAGATTAGGTAGGACGGTCCGGCTGACGCCGCCGCTTTTGCATAGCGGTCAATGCCCCTCACGGGATTAACGCCTGGCCGTCGTGAGAGAGTCATTGCCTGACAATCCAAGATGAAACTAGGCCAGGTTAGGCAGTTTCAAACTTAGGGAAGGAGAAAACGACTCAGTTGTTTTCCAATAATTCCTGCAGTTGCGCTTCGATTTCATCTTCCTTCTTATCATTTACTAACGAGAGCTCTTTCACTAATAGATTTTTGGCGGTGTCCAGCATCTTCCGTTCGCCAAACGAGAGGTCTTTTTCGACCTTCAGTAGAGTGAGATCGCGCAGAACCTCAGCCACCCGGAAGGGGGAACCGGTTTTGATCTTGTCCATATAGTCCCGGTAGCGCCGGTTCCAGGTCTGGGTATTGATGCGGGACGGCCGGAGGCTGAGGATTTCGAAAACTTCTGGCACCGACGTCTGATCGATGATATCCCGGAGGCCGACGTTTTGGGCGTTATCTTTGGGGATCATGATAATCATGTCGTTGTCCAACAGGCGCATAATATAAAACTGTTGCACTCTCCCAGAGACCACCCGTTCCTGGATGGATTCGATTACTCCCACCCCATGGGCGGGGTAAACGGCCAACTGGCCTATCTGGAACATCCTATCTCACCTCCCGTTAATTTTTTAACATATTTTCATCGAGAAAAAAAGGGCGAGGGGGGGAAGAAAGCTCTCAGCTCGCAGCTCGCAGCAGTCAGCTCCAGGACGAACTACCGGAATTTTGTCATTAAAATAGTCAAATCATAGTTTCGCCTTTCCTCTTATTTTTTAAAAAAGCTGAAATCTGACAGCTAAGCGGCCACCTTTGCAAGTGCATCTTGGCAATGGCCGCATGACTTTATTTGGAGAAGCGGAACAACAAGATCTCCCCGTCTTGGACTAAATAATCCCGGCCTTCTACGTGCAAGCGCCCGGCTTCCTTGACCTTGGCGGCGCTGCCCAAATTTTGCAGATCCTGGAAATGCATCACTTCGGCCCGGATGAAACCCTTTTCCATATCGGAATGAATCCGGCCCGCGGCCCGGGGCAGGGGGGTGCCTGCGGGCACCGTCCAGGCCCGCACCTCGGGGCCGACAATGGTATAAAAGGTCACCAGGTCCAGGAGCCGGTAACTTTCCCGGATCAAGCGCCGGATGCCCGCCTCGCCAAACCCCAGGCTGGCCAGGAATTCATGCTGCTCCTCCCCCGGCAGATCTTGGAGTTCAGATTCCAGGTCCCCCAGAATGGGGACCAGGGGCACGCGGCGGGTTGAGGCCAGCTCCTGCAAGACCTGGTAATGCATTCCTGCCTCGAACTCGGCTTCGCTGAGATTGGCCACAAAAAGATAGGGTTTCAGGGTAAGGAGGGGGACCGGCTGCAGGTGCTCCAATTCCGGGGGAGTGAGGCCCAGGTCCCGGGCCCAGCGGCCCTGATCGAGGCCGTCCGCCACCCGGGAGAGGACGGCCAGGGCCGCGGCCCCGGCCTTTTCCCCCATCTTCACCTTTTTCTCCAGCTTCAGCCGCTGCCGCCCTAGAATTTCCAGGTCCGCCAGGAGGAGTTCCGTCTCCACTACTTCCACGTCCCGCACCGGGTTCAGGTTTCCCAGAGGGTGGGGGCATTTGCTGGAGGCGAAGCAGCGCACCACGTGCACCAGGAGGTCCACGTCCCGGATGTGGCCCAGGAACTGGTTGCCCAGGCCCTCGCCCTGGGAGGCCCCGGCAATGAGGCCGGCCACATCCACAAACTCAATGGTGGTGGGAGTGAGCTTCTCCGGTTTGAGCAGGGTTCCCAGGGCTGCGAGGCGCTCGTCCGGCACCGGCACCACCCCCAGGTTGGGGTTGATGGTGCTGAAGGGATAGATGGCCGTATCCGCGCCCGCGGCGGTGAGGGCGTTGAAGATGGTGCTTTTGCCCGCGTTGGGCAGGCCGATGATGCCGCATTTCCAGGACATAAGGGCCAGGGGTCAGGGGCCAGGGGCCGGGGAACAGTGGTCAGTGGCCAGTTGTCAGTTTTTTAGTTCAAAGTTCAAGGTTCAAAAGTTCAAGGTCAGGCTGCAAATTAACTATTCTCCCTCCCCCTGAGAGGGGGGAGGGTCGGGGTGGGGGTGGCGTCTTGGACGCAATATTAGGGCGTAGCCAGCCGCGGTAATAAGGAAAGGCGTGCGCGGCAAGCTCTATATCCTAATCGGAATTTTTAATCTATTTCCATCCTGAAAGTGTCCTTCGTAGGGCGCGTCTCACGCGCCAAAATGGTGCGTAAGACGCACCCTACAGCAACTTCCATGATTTGAGGTCTTCCTTTGGAACATGAATGGTTCGTTAAAAAATGTAATGGTATTCTTTTAATCTTCTCCGCGCAATTTCCAGCTCTTGTTTAGAGAATAATGGATGCCATTTTTCATCGATAATCAAGGCTTCGACCGTCAAATCAAGTCTTCCGCGCTCCCACAACGCGGTATACCCGTCTGATACATTAGATGCATGTAATAATATTCTTGCGGTTTCAAGTCCTCGGTTCTCTCGAAGCATTTGCAGGAACCGGGCTGCATTGTAGCCAGCTTCATCATAGGCGCGCTTGTAAATATTCAACATCGCCATATCGAATTCTCTTTCGAGTTCTTCTATGGCCATGAGATAATCCTCTTCCATTATTGCCAATTTATTCGGCAATAATGGAGCAACTTACCGTTGAATTTCCAATTAAAAACTAAAAACTAAAAAAAGAAAACTATGTCTTCTGCTTCCAAATCCCCGGAATCTTCGTGCCGCAATACCCGCAATTGCCGTCCTTCATTCGCACTTCCCCGATCTGGTAGCCCCGGCGGGCGATGATTTCTTTGCCGCAGTGGTGGCAGAAGGTGTTCTCCGCCGGGTTGCCCGGAATGTTGCCCAGGTAGACGTATTTCAGGCCCGCCTTCAGCGCGATCTCCCGGGCCTGCTCCAGGGTGCTCACCGGGGTGGGATAGAGGCTCTGCATCTTGTACAGGGGGTAAAACCGGGAGAAGTGCAAGGGCGTCAGCGGGCCCAATTCATCCCTGATCCAGGCGCACATCTTGCCGATAATCTGAGGTTGGTCATTATGGGTGGGGATGACCAGGTTGACGATCTCCAGGTGCACGCCCTGTTTACGCAGCGTTTGCAAGGTGCGCAGCACCGGGGCCAGTTCGCCTCCCACCAGGTCCCGGTAGAACTGGGGATCGAAGGATTTCAGATCGATGCAGGCCGCGTCCAGGAAGGCCGCCAGTTTTTGCAGGGGCTCGGTATTGACGTAGCCCGCGGAGTGGCAGACGTTCAAGATCCCCGCTTTTCGGGCGAGGCGGGCCGTATCCAGCATGTATTCATAAAAAATCAGGGGCTCCACATAAGTGTAGGCGATGGAAAGACAGGCCCGGGCCGCGGCCACCACCTGCTCCGGCGGCAGGTTGTAGTTGAGGGTCTTTTCCGGGCGGGCCTGGGAGATTTCCCAATTCTGGCAGAACTTGCAGTGGAAATTGCAGCCCGCGGTGGCGAGGGAATAGGACGGGGTGCCGGGGAGCACGTGGAACAATGGCTTTTTTTCGATGGGGTCCACATGCACCGCACAGGGGTTGCCGTACACCAGGGTGAAGTATTTCCCGCCCCGGTTTTCCCGGACGCCGCAATCTCCCCGCTCCCCGTCCTGGACTTCGCACTTGCGGGGGCAGAGACGGCATTCGATCAGCCCCTTGGCAATGGTCTCGTAATAGAGGGCCGGATGGGGGACGCAATAGCCGGTGCGCAGTTCCTGGGCCGCGGCGGGGATTAGCGGCAGGGGCAGGCCCAAAAGGGCCAAAGCGCAGGCGCCGCCCTGGACGAAGGCGCGGCGGCTGCACTGCCGGCCCATTAAATCCCGGGGGCCGCTCTTCATCTGCCGTTGCCTTTCATGACCAGGGCCTCATAGACGCAATGCCCAAAAGCCGGATTTCCACCCCGATATATCTGGGGTGGAATCAGGGAGGACTAATATGTGGCAGGCGCTAATACCCGGGGCGGATTAGGTGGACCTGATGCCGTTGATGCGGTTGCGCAGCACCCCGGAGGTCTTGAACACCACCACCTTGCGGGCTCGCAGGATGAGATTTTCTTTGGTTTGAGGGTTTCTTCCCCGGCGGGCGTTCTTCTGCCGGACCGAGAACTTGCCGAAGCCGCTGATGAGCAAGTCTTCGCTGCGGGCCAACGAATCCTTCATGATGTCCAGGACCCGTTCCACCACGGACCGGGATTCTTGTTTGCTCAGACCCACCTGGGTCTGCAGGCGGCTGATCAACTTTTCTTTGGTAAGGGCCATAAGTTGTATCTAACCTTTTGTGAGAGGCTAAATCCTGAGACTATATAATGGCTTAAAGAAATTTCCGTGTCAAGTATTTTTTATGCCTTGAATTTGGGCCGGGCGATGGATTTCCTTCAGGGGCGGCAGAGTCCGCCGGATGCCGAAGCTCAAAGCCCGGAAATGGCAAGAGTCCAGGCATTTCAGGCACATAATGCATTCCCGGCTGTCCCTCTGTTCATGGGGGATCACCCCCATGGGGCAAACCTTGACGCAGGCCCGGCATTGGACGCAATTGCCCTCGTTGAACTCCAGTTGCACCAGGGTCATGCGGGTAAAGAGACTGTAAAAGGCCCCCAGGGGGCAGAGCATGCGGCAGAAGGGCCGGCTGATGAGAATCGCCAGGATGATGATGATGGTCAGGATGGTGACTTTATTCCAGAAATAGAAGCCCAGGGTGGTCCACAACTGCGGCTTGAGAAAGACCAGGGGCAACGCCCCCAGCAATGTGCCCGCGGGGCAGAGCAGTTTGCAGAACCAAGGTTGGCCGATACCGTACTGGTCCAGCACGAACAGGGGCATGAGGACCACCATTATCACCAGCACCCCGTATTTCACCCACCTTAAGGGAGCCCATAGTTTGAATTTGGGAGAGGGTATTTTATTAAGCAGGTCCTGGATGAAGCCGAAGGGGCAGAGCCAGCCGCAGGGCAGGCGGCCCACCAGGGTGCCGATGAAGCCCAGATAGCCCACCACGATGGCTCCCAGGTGCGGGATAGTGCCGGCCGCGGTGTAACGCAGGCTGGCAATGAAATTCTGCGTCGCCCCCACCGGGCAGGAAAGCAGAGCCCCGGGGCAGGAATAACAGTTGAGGCCGGGATGGCATACCGCCTTCAGGGGCCCCTGGTAGATGATCGAGCCGCCAAACGGGAAAAGCAGATAGGCGTTGGTCCCCAGGGCCACCAGGGTCTGAATCAGCTTCCTGAGGCCGTACATCAACCCACTCCGATACAGGACAGGCAGATGGTATTGCCCAGATGCATGAGGTAGTCCAGGTCTCCGGTGTTGATGCCGATGATGAAGAGGAGGGTAAAGATGATCACCAGCCAGATGGCTTTTTTAGGCATAGGTACACCTCCAGGTTTAATTCCATGTGTTGCACCATATTCTTAGACCCAGGGCCGGCAAAGAGGTTAAGAAAATAAGAATCAGACAAACCCTTCCTTGAGTGCGGCAATTGCGGCATCCACCCGGTCCCGGGCCTCCGGGGCCTCCTGGCGCAGAGCGTCCCAGGCCTCTTGGACCCTTTGCTCCAGAGGGGCAGGCAAAGAGCCGTAAACCGCCAGGAAAGACCGCCAGCGTTGGCGCAGCCGGAAAGCCAACCTTTCCGGCTCCGGTTTTTGCAGATAAGCGTCAATCACCTGCAGCATCTTTTCTTTATCCCCGGGAAGCTGCCCTTCCACGGCATACAGCAGGTTGGCCATCTGGTCGGAAACTAGATAAGCATCGCATTGTAAGAGGGAGATCAGGAGGCCGATCTCCGCCACCACTTCGTCTTCGGAGAGTTCCGTGAACAGCCCTTCTCGCGCCTGTGTCAACAATGGGGAATGCCGCCGCAAGGCCAGGCTGCGCAGACGGATGAAATCAGGGTTGATCTCCGTCAGCACCGCGGCGCTGTCCCGGGCGTGCCTCTCTGACAATTCTTTTCCCCCCAGGCCGGGCATGAGGTAGTTGCACAGCGAGATGCCTGCGACCACTACCTTCTGGCCGCCCTCTACCTGTTCCCGGGCGGTCACCCCTTTTTTCATCCTTTCCAACACCGCGTTGCAGCCGGATTCCAGACCGACGTGGAGCCGCAGCAGCCGCGCCTGCCGCAATTCCAGCAATTCCGCCAAGGACTTGCGGCGGCAACTGCGGGAGCGGGCATAGGCAGTGACCCTCTCCACCGTGGGAAAGGCCGATGTGAGATAGTTAAGGACCTCCAACAATCCCGGAGTGCGCATGATCAGCGCATCCGCGTCCTGGAGAAACACGGTTCGGGCTCCAGCCGCGAGCCAGTGGGCCACGTTGTGGAGATTTTGCCATTTAAGGGTCAGATTCCCGGTCTCTTCCCCATAGAGCTGGGGGTTGCTGCTCCACACCGTGCGAATGACGTCCTGGGTGATCCAGCCGGCCCGGCCCCGAGCCGCGGCCGCGTTCTGCAATTCCTCCTGCACGGCCCGGGCAACGTCGATATCCTTTTTAATATCTTTAACTTGCCGGTAGCCGAATTTCTCTCCCCGGTAAGTGGCGCAAAACTCGCATTGGTTCCAACTACAGTTCCTGGTGGTCCTGATGAGCAGGGAATGGTCGTTGCCTTCGCTGGGGGGGCGGATGGGACCCATCTCGAAAAAGAAGGCCTCTCCGTCGACGGCCAGTCTGCGATCATCCTGAGGGTGTGGAGAAGTCATAAGGATAATTTTGGGTCAGGAATCGGGATTGTCAATCTACCTAATATACCTAGAGGAATGCCGGGTGAAGTCCCTGGAATTTATAAAAATATAGTGGTTATGAGTTTCACATTATTATATCCAAACGTTTCCGGCCCGGGGAAAAAATTTTCCCCGGACCGCTATTTTCTTGATTATATTAAAAGCGAAGGATACAGAGTTCGCTTCTTTGAGCAAAAACAAGATGATCGGCGTTTATCGGCGTGCATCGGCGGTTAATATTAAACCGCCGATAAACGCAGATGAACGCCGGTAATTGCCATTTTGTGGCGTATTAATATGAAGTTGATAAGACCGGTTGTGTGAAAATGAGCAGCAAACCACGACCAGGTAATTTTCTGGGGTAACAAGGAGTTGGTATGAGTCATGACGATATTTCCCCCGATTTGCAGACCCTGATCGCCGCACAGGTGCGTCTGCAGGTGGCGGCGGAGCTCAAGCGCCTGGGCTTCGATCCGGCCCGGCCCAAACGCGCGGCCTTCATCGCCTCCAAAGGCACCTTGGACATGGCCTATCCTCCCCTGATGCTGGCCACCACCGCCGCGGCCATGGACATGGAAGCGGCCATCTTTTTCACTTTCTACGGCCTGGAGATTATTAAGAAGAAAAAATCCGGCCGCCTGCAGGTGCCGCCCCTGGCCAACCCGGCCATGCCCGTGCCTCTGCCCAACATTATCGGCATGCTGCCGGGCATGACCCGCCTGGCCTCCTGGATGATGAAGGATTGGATGAAGAAGGGCGGAGTCCCCACCATTCCCGACCTGGTGGAGATGGCCCAGGAAAACGGGGTGCGCCTCATCGCCTGCCAGACGTCTTTGGACGTCCTGGGCATCAACCAAGAAGACCTGATCGGCGGCCTGGAATTCGCCGACGCCGGCGCTTTCCTGGAATACGCCGCGGACGCAGATATCACCCTGTTTGTTTAAGAAATTGCAAGGCAGGGAGGTGCGCAGGCTGGAAAGCCTGCGCCACCGGCCCCTGGCCCTCCTTCAAGCTCCCTTCCTCCCTCACATTTCCGGTTGCTACCATTCATTTCAAGACCTTATTTTCATAACTCAGGACAAGGTTAATGGGGAACGAATTCTCCCCCTTTGCAAAAGGGGGTAGGGGGGATTTATAAGCGCCTGAAAATCCCCTAAATCCCCCTTTTCCAAAGGGGGACTTATAGCGATTGCCAAAAGTTTTTTCCGATAGAAGGCGTTAAAAAGATTACAAAAAACTAGACTTTTGGTGAAACATATGCTTTGCTTAATTTGTGCCCAGACGACTTGCGCCCAACCTGGAGAATT
>JAKAKP010000029.1 GCA_021813445.1 Deltaproteobacteria bacterium | reverse complement strand
CCCCAATCCCTTATACGGTGGGGAGATTTCTTTCCATGGCATTAAGCGGGGCGGGACTTTGGATGCGCTCTTTGAGCATCTTCCTGGAATAACCGAAAAAATTCTGGCTAATAGGCAGGAGACTGAGGTAAAAAGAGAAAGAGAGCTGAGCAAGACCACGCCGGGGATATATCATGTCCCTGATACTTTTGACTATAAACACTTGGAGGACTGAAGCATGGCTGTTTTTACCTGTGAAAAATGCGGCGCCACCATCGACACCCGGTGCAAGCCCAAAAAATGCTCCGCTTGCGGCGAAACCGGCTGCATGTGCAAAAAGGAAACCGCCGCGCCCGCCAAAAAGGGCAAGAAGTAAAGAAAACCCTGCAAATGACCCATTTGTCATTCTGAGCGTAGCGAAGAATCTAGATTCTTCGGTCGCTTCGCTCCCTCAGAATGACAAATTGGGGCTATTTTGCAGAAGCTTTATAACTTCAAGGAAAAACAAGACTTTCTTATATGATCTACGGAATCGGGGTGGACCTGGTGAAGGTGCCCCGCGTGGCCGCGGCCATGGACCGGTACGGCGAGCGGTTTCTCAGCCGCATCTTTACTCTCCGGGAAATCGCCCACTGCCAGGGCAAGGTCCGGGCCGCCAGCATGCTGGCCATGCGCTTCGCGGCCAAGGAGGCCTTTTCCAAGGCCCTGGGCGTGGGCCTGCGTGAAGGGGGCATCCGCTGGCGGGAGGTGGAGGTGGTGCCCAATCCCCGGGGCAAGCCTGATCTGGTCATCAGCGGCCGGGCAGCCCAACTCTGTGAGGAGGAGGGCATCACCGGCCTGCACCTCACCCTCACCGACGAAAACGACCAGGCTTTGGCGGTGGTGGTGCTGGAGAAAGATTAAAAGATAAAAGATTTACCACAAAGACACAAAGGACACAGGGACTCACAGAGAAAAGATCAAAGTTATGACGCAAGCGTCATAACTTTATGATTTTCCCTCTGTGTTACTTTGTGGTCTTTGTGTCTTTGTGGTAAAGGCCTTTAAGGCCGCCCTCAGGTCATCCCCAACTATGCAGGGGGAATTATGCGGGTTTTGGTAACCGGCGCCACCGGCTTCGTGGGCCGATATGTGGTCCGGGAGTTGTTGGCCCGGGGCCACGAGGTGCGCTGTCTGGTGCGGCCCGGCTCCGAAGTGAAGCTGGCCGACCGGGAGCGGGTGGAAGTCGCTTCCGGGGACGCGCTTGATATGCCTGCTGTAGCCGCAGCGGCCCAGGGCTGCGAGGCCGTGATCAACCTGGTGGGGATCATCCGGGAGTTTCCGGGGCGGGGGGTGACCTTTGAGCGGGTCCACGTCCAGGCCACGGAAAATTTAGTCAACGCCGCCCGGGATGCGGGGGTTAAGCGGTTTTTGCAGATGAGTGCCTTGGGCGCGAGGCCGGAGCCCGCGGACCCTTATCATCTCACCAATTTCCGGGCGGATGAGATCGTCCAAAAATCCGGGATTCCCTACACCATCTTCCGGCCTTCGCTAATTTACGGCCCGGAGGACCAGTCTCTCAATCTTTTTGCCAAGCAGATCAAGACGTTGCGGATGGTGCCGGTGGTGGGCAACGGCTTATATCAAATGCAGCCGGTCTTGGTGACCACCGTGGCGCCAGCCTTTGCCCTGGCCCTGGAACTGCCCCACACAGAAAACCGCATCTATGAGGTGGGCGGCCCGGAGCCTTTGACTTTCAACGCCATCATCGACACCCTGGCCCTGGTCCTGGGCTGCCGGGTCCTGAAGGTCCACGTCATGGTCTGGAGCCTGCGGCTGCTGGCCGGCCTCTGCGGCCGCTTCCCCTCCTTCCCCCTGACCACCGGCCAGATCCGCATGCTCCTGGAAGGCAACACCTGCGACCCCACGGCCTTTTACCGGGATTTTGGGCTGGACGCGGTGGGGTTGAGAGATGGTCTTTTGACCTATCTGGCTTGAGCCTGTTATTGTGATTTTTACTGCCCGCCTGGGGCGGGGCTGGGGGAGGGAGAATAATAAGGTCCGCAGGCGGGACGCCTGCGCCACCAGGGAGACGCCTGTGCTACCGGCCCTTAGCCCCTCCCCAGAAAGCTTTTCGTATGGATAATCCGGATCACTGTCTCATTGTTTACGGCACCCTGGTGCCCGGGGGGTTGTACCATTATCTGCTGGCGGACCTGCCGGGGACCTGGGAGGAGTGCGTCATCACCGGGCGCATGGGGGAGTATTGGGGTTTCAGGGCCTTTCAATACGACGCAGCCGGAGCGGAACACCCGGCCTGGCTCCTCACTTCCCCAGCCCTGCCGCAGGCCTTCCCGGAGCTGGACTTGTTTGAAGGGGAGCCCTACCGCCGGGTGGTCATCCCTGCGCAGGTGGGGGCGCGCCGGGTTTTGGCCCATATTTATGAAGGAAAAGAGATGGATTGAGGGAGGGGAGGGCCGGGTTTGGTGAAGCCACCTTTTTGCAGGCTTTACCTCCGGCCTATCACCCTCCAACTAGCCGTAACCTTTATGGGGGAGCTTCTCGAGGCCAAGCTAAGCTTGGCAAACACAGGCGTTCCCAAGTGCAACTTGGGAACGAGAAGAAAAAACCATGAAAGGATTGGCGGGGCGGGCCTCCGTGCCCGCCAAGCGCCGGGCGGGCACGGAGGCCCGCCCCACCATCAACTGATTCCAAGGGACCTTCTTTCTTATC
>JAKAKP010000054.1 GCA_021813445.1 Deltaproteobacteria bacterium | reverse complement strand
TACGGCGGCAGCGCCATGGGCGGGGTCATCAATATCATCACCAAGACCGCCAAGAAACTGGAAATGCTGGCCCATGGCGGCTACGGCACCTATGACAGCTGGACCTACTATCTGGGCGCGGGCGACCGCCTCTGGGATAAGGTGAGCATTCAAGGGGGCTTCAATTTCCGGAGCACTGCGGGTTACGCCAGCAACCTGGTGACCAAAATGGCCAGCAAGGGAGCGGCCAGTCCCAAGGTGACGGGCTGGATCCCCACCACCACGAACACCGGCTCAGCCACCAACATTATCGGCGATAGCGGCGATAATTTCTGGAACGATTACAGCATCAACGGGAAAATCAGTTGGGATATCGCCGCGGGCCACAAGGTCACGTTCAGCACTTTGGCGAGCTATTACACCTACGGCTACGACAAGTTCCATACCTATCTGACCAATACGGCCACCGGCGCCCCGGTGACCACCGGCACGGTGGGCCTGGTGGGCACCAATACGAAGTTCACCGGCCTCACGGAGGGGGCTTTCTTGAGCGGCAATGGCCGGCAACGCACGCAAGTTTACAATCTTACCTCCGAACACAGTCTTACAGACACCACGAAACTCAAGTTCCATGGCGGGCTGGTGAACCAGCCGGAGAACTGGTACACGACTCCTTCCGCCACTGCCACTTTTTCTAGCGGCGCGGGCACCCTTTCCACCACCCCCAGCCGGAACTGGGTGGGGGAATTGCAGCTCGATCAGGCCATCGGCAAGAAGCAGATGTGGGTGGGCGGCCTTTCGTATAACACCGGCTGGTCCTTCACCCAGAACCTCAATTTAAATAGCTGGCGGGACCCCGGTACGCAAGGATCTTTGAGTTATACCGGCGGTGGCCGGGACCGGAATGTCGGCATTTTCCTCCAGGACGAGATCGCCTGGCACCCCATGTTCAGCACCGTGGCGGGGCTGCGGCTGGATTGGTGGGAGACCTATGGGGGCTATCACATGCAGTCCGCCGGCGCCCCCATCGTGCGTCTGGCCAGCCGGAGCCAAACCGCGGTCAACCCCAAGATTGCTTTTCTCTTTCGCCCCCTGGAGTGGATGTCCTGGCGGAGTTCGGTGGGCACTGCGTTCCGGGCTCCTAATATCTATGAGCTCTATACCACCTGGAAATCCAGCACCGGCACGTTGTATAAGAGCAATCCCAATCTCAATCCCGAAACCACTCTCTCCTGGGAGATCGGCACCACTTTGAAACCTTTTAAGAAGACTACTTTTACCGCCACTTATTTTGAGAATTACGTGAATGACTTGATCTACCGGACCAGCGATCCCAGCGATCCCACCGGCAAGACGCAGATCAACGAGAACGCCGCCAAGGCCACGATCAGAGGGGTGGAACTGGAGATCAACCAGAAACTCTGGTCCTGGCTGGAGGTGTTCGGCAACACCACCCTGCTGGACGCCAGGATCAATGACAACCCCTATAACCCGGCGTCGGTAGGCAAAAAGATCACCTATGTGCCCCGGCAGCAATTCAACTTCGGGGTCACGGTGAATTACTGGAAGATCAAGGCCAACCTTTCAGGCCGTTACGCCAGCAAGCTGATGAGCACTGACACCAATAGCAACGTGGTCAATAACGTCTACGGGTCCTATGATCCCTTCTTCACCCTGGACTCCAAGGTGATCTTCAGTCCGGTGAAGTATGCAGACGTCTCCTTTGCGGTGGATAACATGCTCAACCGGGAATACTTCTACTATTATCGCACGCCCGGGCGGACGTTCTGGACCCAGGTGACCCTAAAATACTGATGGCAGCAAGACACAACTGATGACTAGCAAAATTTCTAGAATTTCCAGGTGGCCATGGGTTATCAGCGCACTGGTAGTGCTCCTGGGTCTCACCGGCACCATCCTGGGGGCCAGACCGGATAGGCCCTCACCCAGGACGGCCGGCAGCGGGAATCTGTCCCAGGAGGCGCACCGGGCCGTGCTCTTTGAGGGTTATGAGATTGCTGCGGCCTTTAAGGTTTGGGAACGCATCGTCGGCATCTCCAGCTACGCCCATGACAATGACTTGCTCCAGCGGGTGATGCCCGGCCTGCGGCAGATACCCTCGCCGGGCACCGGGTTTGCCGTCAACATGGAGGGCTTAATGGCCCTGAAGCCGGACCTGGTGGTGACCTGGGACCGCAAGCCGGACTACGTGGAATTTATGCGGCGGCGGGGACTCCCCGTGTTTACCTTCTATCCCGAAGGGCTGGAGGAATTGCGCCGGGACACCCTGCGGTTGGGCAGGCTCCTGGGCCAGCCGGAACGGGCCGAACAGGTGACAGAGATGGTGAACCGCAGCCTGGAGGCGCTGCAGCGCCGCCTGGCAGGAATTCCGGCCGCCGCCCGCCCCAGAGTAGTTTGGCTTTGGGGGAAACCCACCACCATCACCGGCAATAAAGGGGTGGTGGGGGACCTGATCACCCGGGCAGGGGGAATCAACCTGGGGAGCACGATAGATGACTTCAACCGGGAACTGTCCATGGAGACCATGGTGGAACTCAACCCCCAGGTGGTATTGATCTGGGGTTCCGCCTCCTTCGGGGTCGCCGACCTGCTGCGGGACCCCAAGTGGCAGACCATCGAGGCCGTGAAAAACAGGAGGGTATTTAAGGCCTCCCGGGCTTCCACCTGGTCCCCCCGGGTGGTACTCCTGGCCTGGTGGATGGCCCGGTGCTTTTTCCCTCAGGTGATTTCCCAGGCGGAATTCAGTCAGGCCACCCAGCGCTTTTACCGGGATTGTTTCGGCATCTCCTACGAGGAGGCGCCGTGACGCGCCGCACCTGGGTTTACTGGCTGTTGCTGTTTTCTCCCCTGCCGGCCTTTGTGGTGGCGATGCAGGTGGGGTCCTACCCGGTGTCCTGGCGAGCCTGGTGGCAATTGCTAGCCTCTTTCCACGATAACCCGGCGCAGCTCCAGGCCATCATCTTTGATATCCGGCTGCCCCGCATTGTCCTGGGGATGCTGGTGGGGCTGGGCCTGTCGGCCTCGGGGGCCACCCTTCAAGCCGTATTTCGCAACCCTCTGGTGGACGCCTTCATCCTGGGATTGTCTGCCGGCGCGGCTTTCGGCTGCGCCATCGCCATAGGTTTTCTCCCGGCCCTGCCCATCCAGCTGGGAGCTTTTGTTTTCAGCCTAACCGCCGCCTTTCTGGCCTTTACCCTGGCCCGCACCCGCCGGGAAGTTCCGACCCTGTCCCTTATCCTGTCGGGGGTGGTGGTGTCCGCTTTCTTTACCGCCCTGGTCTCCATCGTCAAGTTCCTGGTGGACCCCCACAAGCTGGCCAGCATCGTCTTCTGGCTCATGGGGAGCCTGTCCCAGGCCGACTGGCGGGCAGTGCGCCAGGCGGGGCCCTGGATCCTGATGGGGGCCTTCCTCATCTGGCTGGGGCGCTGGCGTCTCAATGCCATGTCCATGGGCGACGCCGAGGCCCGGGCCCTGGGGGTGGACGTGGCCCGGGAGCGGGGGCTGTTTATCCTGGCCGCGGCGGTGGCCGTGGCCGCAGCGGTTTCCGTGACCGGCATCATCGGTTGGGTGGGACTGATGATCCCTCATATTGTCCGCATGCTGGTGGGGCCGGACCACCGGCGGGTCATCCCCCTGTCCATGGCCGCGGGCGCCAGCTTCATGGTGCTCTCCGATACGGTGGCCCGGGCCTTTACCGGAGGAGAAATCCCGGTGGGCATCATCACCACCCTGTTCGGGGCCCCGTTCTTTATCTATCTCCTGAAGCGGGGCGGGGCGGAGTCCTGGAGCCTATGATTGCCGTAAACCATCTCAGCGTCCGGCTTAACGGCCAGCCCATTCTCCACCAGGTAAGCCTGCAGGCGCGGCCGGGGAAAGTGACGGTGCTCCTGGGCCCCAACGGCTCGGGGAAAACCACCCTGCTCCTGAGCCTCAGCGCCCAGATAGCCCCTGAGGAAGGCCATATCGTGCTGGCCGACCAACCCCTGGACGAGCTCAAGACCCGGGACCTGGCCCGTTTGCTGGCCATCGTGCCCCAGGAACACCACCCGGTTTTTCCTTACACCGTGCGGGAGGTAATGCTGTTGGGGCGGCTATCCAGGGTGGGGTTCTGGTCGCAACCGGGGACCCGGGATCGCACAGTGGTGGCGGAGATCATCGATCTTTTAGGGATCAAATCCCTGGCGGACAAACCCTATACCCGCATCAGCGGCGGCGAACGGCAACTGGCCCTGCTGGGCCGGTGTTTGGCCCAGGAACCCCAGGTGCTGCTTCTGGATGAACCGACTAACCATCTGGACTTCAGGAATCAGGTACTGATCCTGAAATTGATCCGGGAACTGGCCCAGCAGCGCGGGCTCACGGTGCTGCTCACCTTGCATGACCCCAACCTGGCCTTGCTTTTCGGCGACCAGGCTATCCTGCTGGCAGCAGGAAAGGTGGCGGCCCAGGGACCGCCCCGGGACGTGATCAATGCCGCGTCCATGGCCCGGCTCTATGGATTGGAAGTGGAAATATTGTCCCAGGGACCGCAACGGCTCCTGTGCCCCAAATTGTCATGATTATCACCCAGGACTTGAGCAAACATTACCGGGAAGTCGTGGCTCTTGACGGCCTGTATCTGGAGATTCACCCGGGCGAAATCTTCGGGCTTCTGGGCCCCAACGGCGCCGGCAAAACCACCACCATCAAGATCCTCACCACCCTGGCCCGCCCCACCCGGGGCCGGGCCTTCCTGCAAGATTATGACGTGGTGCGCCAGCCCCTCCCGGTCAAGAAGCTCATCGGCGTCTGTCCCCAGGAGATCAATCTGGACAAAGAACTGAGCGCGTATGAAAACCTGTGGATTTACGGACGACTTTACCGGGTCCCCGGTCTTCATCAAAGGATTAAGGAACTTCTAGAATTCGGTGACCTGCGCGACCGGGCCTCGCATTTAGTGAAGAATTTCTCCGGCGGCATGCAGCGCCGGCTCCTGATTCTCCGGGCTCTCCTGTCCCGGCCCCAGGTTTTGTTTTTGGATGAGCCGACCGTGGGGTTGGACCCCCAGGTCCGGCGGCAATTATGGAGCCTGATTCAGCAGCTCAAGCAGGAAGGGATCACCATCGTCCTCACCACCCATTACATTGAAGAGGCCGAGATGTTGTGCGACCGGGTGGGCATCTTGAACCGGGGCCGCCTCATAGCCCTGGATACTCCCGCGGCCATAGTGGCGCGCCTGGGCGGCTATGTGGTGGAAGCCACGGAAAACGGCAAACGCGAGTATCACCTGGTAAAGGATAAAGCCGAGGCCTACTCTTGCGCCCAGACGGAAAATTGTGAGGTCATCATCCGGCAGGTCAATCTGGAAGACGTTTTTATCCAGCTTACCGGCGAAAGGTTGAGCAGATGAATTGGTTTCCCATTTTTTACCGGGAGATCCTGCTTTTTCAGCGCCGCTTGCTGCGGCTGGGCTACGTCGTCTCGGCCCTCTTCGCGCCCTTGCTCTATCTCCTGGCCTTCGGGTTGGGGTTGGGAAAACGGGTGGCCATCCCGGGAACGTCCTATCTGGATTACTTGCTGCCCGGACTCATCGCCATGAGTTCCATGACCAATGCCTATACCTGGGTGGCCAACGGCCTGACGGTGGGGCGTTTGCATTTCCGCACCTTCCAGGTCTATGTCCAGGCCCCGGTGACCGCGACGGACATTGTCATGGGAGAATTGCTGGCAGGTGTGGCTCGAGGCCTGTTTGCCTCCCTGATTCTCCTGGGGCTGGGTCTGCTCTTGGGCAGCCGCTTGCAGCTCAACCTGATGTTTGTCCTGGCCTTAATCCTGAACTGCGCCCTGTTTGCCGCGCTGGGAGTAATTGTGGGCATGAGATCCCGCTCCCATGAAGATACCGCCACCTTTACCAACTTTCTGATTTTGCCCATGGCCTTTTTCTGCGGCACCTTTTTTCCGGTAAATGAAATGCCCTGGATAGTACAGGTGATCATCAACTGTTTGCCCTTGACCCATGCCAACCACCTCTTGCGCTTTCCCGCCTGGACTCTGGCAAACCTAGACTCTCTGATCGTGCTTTCGGCATATGCCTTAGGCTGTATCGTTTTAGGGATCGTTATCATCCGGAGGTATAGCGAATGACCGCAACACCGCTTAAAGGCGTAGCCGTTATGTGGAATGCCTATGTGCCCTTGCTCAACCAGGCCGCCCAGGGTTGTTCCTGGTTGGATCTGCAGGTCTGTTCCCACCGCACGGTAGGGGAAAACCCCGAGAGATTGGCCCAGGCCCTGGAGGAGATGGAGACCGCGGATTTTATCCTGCTTTACCGCACTCCGGACGCCTTTTGGGAGCAGATAGAAAGCAGCTTGAAAAATCTAGCAAAGAGGATACCGGTGATCACCACCGGTTCCGACCCCTCGCTGTGGCGTCCCTGCACTGTGCCGCTGGAGGTGGCGGCCAATGCTTATCAATATATTATTCGCAACGGCTTGGAAAATTTGTGCCGCCTCCTGGACTACTTAGGCAAGGAAGTGCTGCATCTGGAGATCCCGGCCTTGCCCCCTGAGGACCTGCCTTGGGACGGGCTCTATCACCCCGAAGCGGGGCGATATTTTACCGATGTGGCCGATTATCTGGACTGGTACCGGGACCAGGGGCTTCCCACCGAGACCATGGTGGGGATCATGTTTTCCCGGCACGATTGGGTAACGGGCAACCTGGAACTGGACGATTGCCTCATCCAGGCCCTGGAGGCGCGAGGGATAGGGGTGATTCCGGTCTTCTATTATTCCCTAAAGGACGAAGGCTTAGGGACGCGGGGTGGGCTGGAAATTATCCAGGATTACTATTTTGATTCTCAAGACCGCCCCCGGATAGCCGCCCTCATTAAACTGACCGCTTTCTTTCTGGGGAGCCAGAAGGGGACCGTCAGCGAGGGCGGTACGGCTTCAACCAGCCAGGCCTTGCTGGCGCGGCTCAATGTCCCCCTGATCCAGCCGTTGACTTCGTATTATAAGACCGAAGCAGAATGGGCAGCCGACCCCCAGGGCCTGGGCGCGGAGATCGGCTGGAGTCTGGCGTTGCCGGAGTTCGAGGGGGTGATTGAGCCCTTGATGGTGGCAGCCGGTATCTCTCAAGAAGAACTGGCCCCCGACCTAATTGCCGGGCGTTTGCCCATCGCCGAAAGGGCTGAGCGCCTGGCCGAGCGGGTGGCCCGCTGGGTCCGTTTGCAACAGAAACCCCCAGTGGCGCGCAAGATCGCCATCATTTTGCACAACAACGCCTGCGCCTCGGTGGAAGCCACCGTGGGCGCGGGCGCGCACCTGGACACCCTGGAGAGCGTGGCTCGCCTCCTCCAGACCCTGCAGCAGGCTGGCTATGGGATAGATAACCCGGCAGCGAACGGCAAGGAGTTGATCGACACCATCATGAGCCGCAAGGCCATCAGCGAATTCCGCTGGACCACCGTGGAGGAAATAGTCTCTAAAGGCGGGCATCTGGCCCAGGTAGCGGTGGATGACTACCGCCGCTGGTTTGGCGAATTTCCGCCGGCCCTGCAACAGCGATTGACGGAAGCCTGGGGGGAACCGCCCGGTCAGGAGCAGAACGGCATCCCCGCGGCCATGGTCTACCAGGGAAAAATTGTGATTACCGGGGTGCCTTTCGGCAACGCCGTGGTTTGCGTCCAACCCAAGCGGGGCTGCGCCGGGTCCCGCTGCGACGGCCGGGTTTGCAAGATTCTCCATGATCCTGAGGTGCCGCCGCCGCACCAATATATCGCCACCTATCATTATTTGGATAAAGAATTCGGGGCAGATGTGGTTTTGCATGTAGGAACCCACGGCAACCTGGAGTTTTTGCCGGGCAAAGCCACGGGACTGGGCCCGGGCTGCTGCCCGGATGTCGCTTTGGGGCATCTGCCGCATCTATATATCTATAACGCCGATAATCCGCCGGAAGGCACTATTGCCAAGCGCCGCAGCTACGCGGTGCTGGTGGATCATATGCAGACGGTAATGACCTCCGCCGGCCTCTATGACGAAATGGGCGAGTTGGACCGCCTGCTGGCGGAATACGAGCGCCTGAAGATCGTGGAGCCGGGCCGGGCTCACGTGATGGAGCATCTCATCCTGGATTCTCTGGAGAAGAGCCATCTCAGCCAGCAAATATCCCTTTCGCCGGACCTTTCCTTTGACCAGGTGGTGCAACGTATCCATGACGGCCTGTCTCTGATCCGCAACACCCAAATCCCTGACGGCATGCATATCTTCGGACAATTACCTGAAAGGGAGCGCCGGGCTGATTTCCTCCAGGCCATCATCCGCTTTCCCGGCAGCGGCGGGCCATCCTGGAACCAATTGATCAGTCGTTTGCTGGGCGTTTCCCTGGATAACGACGCCACCGGCCGGGCCCAGGAGGCGGTGGACCAGGCGGGCCGCACCATCATCAATCGCTGGCTGACCGAAACCCAAGCCTCCCTGGAAGAGGTCATCCAAAAAACCTGCGCCAGCGGGCGCTATGAAGACAGCCTGCCGGAGATCGAGCATTTCGAGGGGCGATTGCGCGACCTCCAGCGCCGCCTGGAAGATTCCCGGGAAATGGAATCCTTACTGAATGGCTTCTCCGGGGGTTTTATTCCTCCCGGCCCTTCGGGGTTGATTACCCGGGGCCGGGATGACGTCCTGCCCACCGGCCGCAACTTCTATTCCCTGGACCCCCAGCGGGTGCCGAGCCGGGGGGCCTGGGAAGTTGGCAAACGGTTAGCCGAGGCCATAGTTACCAAATACCTGGCTGAAAACGGCGAGTACCCGGAAAATGTCGCGCTCTATTGGATGGCCAACGACGTCATGTGGGCCGACGGCGAGGGCATGGCCCAGATAATGTATCTAATCGGAGTGCGCCCGGTCTGGCAAAGCAACGGCCGGGTGCAGGGTTTCGAAATAATTCCTTTGGATGAATTGGGCCGGCCGCGCATTGACGTCACCATCCGGGTTTCGGGGATCACCCGGGATAATTTCCCTAATTGCGTTGAGTTGTTGGATGAGGCTATTCAGGCGGCGGCCTCCTTGCCGGAAGAGGTGGAGCACAATTTTCTGCGGCGGCACAGCCTGGAATTGATGGCGAAATTGGACCAGAATCCCGGTGACCAGAGCGCCTGGCGCCAGGCGACCTACCGCATTTTCGCCAGCCAACCCGGCACCTACTCCGCCGGCACTCAACTGGCGGTTTATGCCTCCGCCTGGAAGGATGAAGCGGACTTGGCCCAGGTCTTCCTCTATTGGAACGGCTATGCCTATGGCAAGGGGGTGTTCGGCGAACCTGCGGCCCCGGCCCTGGCGCACAGCTTGAGCACTGCCAGCGTCACCTATAACAAGGCCGTCACGGATGAATACGATCTGTTCGGCTGTTGTTCCTATTTCGGGACGCATGGCGGTCTGACGGCCGCGGCCCGGCATCTCTCCGGGCAGCCGGTCAAGACCTATTATGGCGATACCCGCTCCCCCGAGCGGGTGACGGTGCGGGACCTGGCCGATGAAATCCGCCGGGTGGCCCGGGCCAAGGTGCTCAACCCCAAGTGGATCGACGGTATGAAAAATCACGGTTATAAAGGCGCCGGGGAGATCAGCAAGCGGGTGGGCCGGGTCTACGGCTGGGAGGCCACCACCCAGGAGGTGGACGACTGGATCTTCGATGATATTGCCCGCACCTTTGTCCTGGATAAAGAAAACCGGGAATTTTTCCAGAATGAAAACCCCTGGGCCTTGGAGGAAATCGCCCGCCGCCTGCTGGAGGCGGAGCAGCGGGGCCTGTGGGAGGCCGACCCGGAAGTCCTGGCGGAACTGAAGCAGATTTATTTAGAGATCGAAGGCTGGCTGGAAGAAAATATGGGGGAGGCCGCGGGCGGCAATTTTCAGGGAGGCGCGGTGGACGTGGTCACCGCCGAGGAAGTGGAAACCTGGAAAGCGGCCATGCACAAAACCCTGGCGACCCTCTCCTTAGGAGGTAAGAAATGACGCTATCGCGCTCCGTATATCCCTTTGGGGCCATCGTCGGCCAGGAACGCTTGAAAAAGGCCCTGATTCTGAATGCCATCAATCCCCGCCTGGGCGGGGTGCTCATCCGGGGCGAGAAGGGCACCGCCAAGTCCACCGCGGCCCGGGGGCTGGCGGAACTTTTGCCCCCCATCCGGGTGGTGGCTGGTTGCCCCTTCCACTGTGACCCCGGAGAACCCGAGCAGTGGTGCGATTTCTGCCGTAAACGCGGGGAGCAGGAATCGCTTCCTTCCCGGCAGCGGCCCATGCCGCTGGTGGACCTGCCCTTGGGAACTACGGAGGACCGGCTTCTGGGGACCATCGACCTGGAGAAGGCCATTAAGACCGGCGAGAAGCACTTTGAGCCAGGCATCCTGGCCGCGGCCCACCGGGGGATTTTGTATGTTGATGAGGTCAATCTGCTCGATGACCACTTGGTGGACGTGTTACTGGATGCCGCGGCCATGGGGGTCAACGTGGTGGAGCGAGAGGGCGTCTCCTTCACCCACTCGGCCCGGTTCATCCTGGTGGGCACCATGAACCCGGAAGAAGGTGAGCTGCGCCCCCAGCTCCTGGATCGCTTCGGGCTCTGCGTGGAAGTTGCCGGCCTCAAGGAGCCCCAGGCCCGACGGGAGGTGGTGGAACGCCTTTTGGACTTTGAGTCGGGTCCCGAGGGATTTATCGACCAGTGGCAACCGGAGCAGGAAGGGCTGCGCCAGTCCATTACCAGGGCGAGGGAGAGGCTGGCCGCGGTGCGCTTTGCCCCTGAAATTCTGGACCTGATCACCGACATCTGCCTGGACCAGGGGGTGGACGGCCATCGGGCCGATATCTATATGCTCAAGACGGCCCGGACCCTGGCGGCTTATCATGAGCGGGAGGAAGTCAGCGCAGACGATGTGCGGGAGGCGGCGGAGCTGGTGCTTCCCCACCGCCTGCGCCGCAAACCCTTCACCGAACCCCGGATGGACCAGGAAAAGCTGGAAGAAAGCATCCGCAAACACCAGGAGGAACACCAGCATGAGCCCCCGCAGCAAACGGATTCTCCGCCCCCGGAGGAGGCCTCACCTCCTCCCCCATCCGAGGCTCCTCCGGGAGGCGGGGAGGTCACCTTTGCGGCCGGCTCCCCCTTTCCCGTGCGTCCCCTGGACCTGCCCCATGACCGCCAGCCCAAGGAGTCGCAGGGCCGCCGGACCCGGGCCCAGACTAATGACCGTAGCGGCCGTTACGTGCGCCCCGCCATGACTCCCGCGGGGCCGCCGGACCTGGCCCTGGACGCCACCCTGCGGGCCGCCGCCCCTTACCAGAAGATACGGGATAAGGGCAACCTGGCCGTGGCCGTGGCCGAGCCGGACCTGCGCCACAAGGTGCGGGAAAAACGCATCGGCCACCATATACTCTTTATGGTGGACGCCAGCGGCTCCATGGGGGCCAACCAGCGCATGGTGGAAACCAAGGGGGCCATCCTCTCCCTGCTTTTGGACGCCTATCAGAAACGGGAGGAAGTAGGGCTGGTGGTCTTCCGGGGCGAGCAGGCCCACCTGGCCCTGCCCTTTACCCACAGCGTGGAGCAAGCCCAGAGATGTCTGGAAGAACTCCCTACCGGCGGGAAAACCCCTCTGCCCCAGGCCCTGCATCTGGCCTACGAAATTCTCCAGAAGCAAAAGGCCAGGCATCCTCAGGACGCATTCCTGCTGGTGTTGATTTCCGATGGCAAGGCCAATATTAGTCTGGGCGGAGGGAGCGCAGTAGAAGAAGCTTTAGATTTGGCCAACCGGTTGAAAGATTTAAAGATCGCCTCACTGCTCCTGGACACCGAAGCGGGGTTCTTGAACCTGAGCTGCCTCCCGGAGCTGGCTGAGAAGCTGGGGGCCAAGTACTATAAAATCCAGGAATTGCGGGCCCCGGAAGTGGTGGCCCGCATCGAAGACCTGATTAAATTCAATTCTGTCTAATTTAACCTTGCTCAGGAAAAAAGAAGGGCTTATAATCAGCCGCAATATTTAGCCTACAGGCGCCCTCCGGGGCTTAAAAGGGAAGCCGGTGCAACACCGGCGCGGTCCCGCCGCTGTAACCGGGGACGAAACCTGCAACCAGCCACTGTCCTTTTTCAAGAGGACGGGAAGGCGCAGGGATGAGGAAGATCCGGGAGCCAGAAGACCTGCCTGTAAGCTGCCGGTTGTCCCAACGAGGCATTGGGGGAATCGTGGTGGCGGAGAGATGGCAGATCTCCGCCGCCCCACCAGGGATCAAGTAAGCTGGGTGCAATCCTTGGGTCCACACGGGCTCAAGGATTTTTTTGTCCGTGTGACTCATGCCTCGGGGAGCCTCGGCCTCCCTTAACAAACTTTCCTGGAGGGCATGATGACGCAGGGAGTAATCATTTATTTAATGGGCGGCGGGGAGCCGCCGGAGGGCTTACAAATCGGGACCCACTACCAGGGGCTGAGCAATCCTCAAGGCCCCCTGGAAATCGTGGTTTCCCAGCCGGGCATCCTGGAACTGGATGACGCCTGGCACTTCCTGTTGAGCCTGGGATGTGAATCGATCCAACTCTTGGTAGCTTTGGCGGAGCAAGACCGCCTGCGCCCTCTCTATCCCCTGGTGCGCCTCACGGGCGTGGAGCGGGTGGCGCAAGATCCATCAGGAGTGCGCTTGCCGGTGAGGGTCCTGCATTGAGAAAAAAATCTCTCTATTGCGGCCTTAAATAGTCGTGGCCATGGGTCTATCAACGACCTGGCCTCACCTTTTCCCCTTGACAAGGAGAAAATTTTCTCTTAAGGTAACCCCAATTTTAGCCTACAGGCGCCCTTCGGGGCTTAATAGGGAAGCCGGTGCAAGTCCGGCATGGTCCCGCCGCTGTAACCGGGAACGAAACCTGCGAAATGCCACTGTCTCACCGAAGCGAGATGGGAAGGCGCAGGGAGTAGGCGGATCCGGAAATCAGAAGACCTGCCTGTAAGACCGCGGTTATTACCCAACGCGTGATCGGGGATAACCAGGCTGGCGAAGGGATGGAAAACCTTCCTGGCCGATCCTGAGGACAAAGCAAACTGGGTGCAATCCTTGGGTCCGTTCTTGGACTCAAGGATTTTTTTTTGATTAAGCAAGGTCCAAGAGCTCGAAAGAAAAGCAACAGAAACAGGAAGGAGAGGCGGTACCCGGCCAAGAGTCCCTGCCCCTCCTTCAGACCAATCCTCAATGCGGAAGATCGGCCTGCTTCTTTCTACCAGAACCGGGGCCGTGACGCAAACCGAAAGCGGAAGGAGGGTTTCGATGCGGCGTGGGTTCTGGTTGGCAATGATCATTGGGGTCTCGTGGATGTTGAGCCTGGGGATGCACTTCCCTATCCGGGCTCAAGCAGCAGAGGAACAGGTGACCGTGGTTTCCCCGGAAGAAGACCAAAAGACAAAAGCTGAAGCTCCTGCTCCTGTACCGAAGGAGAAGGTGGAGGTCATGCAGAAAATCGTGGTGACGGCCACCAGGACCGTCCGCAATCCCGATGACGTGCCGGCCAGCATTACGGTGATCACCAAAGAGGACATCAAGAAACAGAACATCCAGACGGTGGACCAGGCCCTGGCCCAGGTACCCGGGGCCTTTGAGACCCCGCGGAAGATCTTTGGGGATAGCATGACTAATGTTAATCTCCGGGGTTTTCCGGCAGACACCCAGAAGCGCACCCTGGTCTTGCTGGACGGCCAGAATATCTCCACCGCCTACACCAACAGCGTGGCCTGGACCAGCATGCCGGTGGAAAATATCGAGCGCATCGAGGTGATCCGGGGACCCTTCTCCGCCCTCTACGGCGGCAGCGCCATGGGCGGGGTCATCAATATCATCACCAAGACCGCCAAGAAACTGGAAATGCTGGCCCATGGCGGCTACGGCACCTATGACAGCTGGACCTACTATCTGGGCGCGGGCGACC
>JAKAKP010000146.1 GCA_021813445.1 Deltaproteobacteria bacterium | reverse complement strand
GGCACCCACATCACCGTGCAGTACGCCCTGGATCAGGGCCGGGAGGTGATGGCGGTGCCCGGCCCGGTGGACTCCCCCAACAGCCTGGGCCCCCACCGCCTCATTCAACAGGGGGCCAAGCTGGTCCATGAAGTGGGGGATATCCTCCAGGAACTGCCCCGAATCGCGGGTGTGAGGCCGCCGGCGCCGCCGGTCGCGGTCACCGAGGCCCGGCCCCGGCCGCGGCCGGAAGACCCGCTGCTCCCCTTCCTGGGCGCGGAGCCGGTGCAACTGGAGGAACTGGTGCAGGCCAGCGGCCTGCCCGCGCCAGAGGTGATGAGCCGCCTCACCCTGCTGGAACTCCAGGGGCTGATCAAGGAATTGCCGGGCAAGTGTTTTGTGTTGGATGCAGGTTAGACGGCAGTGGGAGGTTGGAGTGAGCATTATGTAGGGCGGGAAAGCGAAGCGCATCCCGCCTACGGCCGTTGAATCTTGAACTTTTCGAAGCAGCTCCTCATGGGCTGCGGCCCACCCACAAAGCATGAAAAGAATCGTAGGGGCGGGCGTCTCGCCCGCCCTGGTAATCCGCACAGGCTGGAAAGCCCGTGCTACCGCTCAGAAACTTTTCAGGAGCAGTATTCTAAAGAAACCAACATGTTTATGACCATTTCCGGGACTTTCCACGCTCTTGGCTCGCCCAGCGGGCACGCCATTCATTTTAGAGCCCGTGATCCTGAACTGTGGGGGAAATTGGCCGGTTTCCCGGTGACCCTCAACCCCCAGGGGCAGGCCCGGGTGCGGCTGGAGGGGATCGACACCCTGGAGCTGGATTTTCAAGGCCGGCACCAGCCCTTGAAATATGCCCGGGAGGCCCTGGATTTTCTCCTGTCCCGCCTGGGCATCCGGGGCAACCTCTTCGGCCCGGCCCACGCCCGGGACGGCGCCGCCGGGTATATTGTGGCTGGCAGAACCGACCGGCAGGGGCGGCCGCTGGCCCTGGTCTTCCGGGGGGACCCGGAGGGGCAAGAACTCGATCCAGACATCGCCCTTCTCTCCAGAAGCATCAATTATCAATTGCTCCAGGCAGGCCTGGCCTATCCGGCCTTTGACCCCGGATTGGCCCCCCGGATCCGGAAAGAGCTGACCCTGGTCTGTCGCTCAGCCAGGAATTCACAGAAAGGTTTTTGGCCCCAGGACCGCACCAATCTGGGAGTGGTCATCGACGGAGGACTGAGCCAATTGGGGAAGTACATTATCTTTCCCAGGTTGTTCCGCCATCTGGTGCGATTTCTGCAAGAAAGCGATAATCTGCGCGGTTTCAAGCCTTATCTGGAGGGCCACCCCGATCCCGTCCTGTACCTGCCCACGGACCGTAGCACTGATTTGGGGGCGTTGATGGAGGTGCAGAATAATTCTCTCAAGCTGACCGCGGCCCCGGAAGATTTGGTTTTTGCGGAAATTTGGTAGTGTAACGTCCCGGGAATCCCATACCTAGCATAACTACCCGGTCTTTCTCCCTCCCCCTTTGAGAGGGGAGGGCCGGGGTGGGGGTGGCGTCTTTTGGGCCGATTACACCTGTTTATCCAGGTCGCCCCCCTCGTGTGAGCCTTCTCCCTCAGTGGGCTTATCTTTGCCCATAAGTTTTTTAACCGGTGGCGCAGCCTTTCCAGGCTGCGCCGAAAAACCTGCACAGGCTGGAAAGCCTGTGCTACCAAGACTCCCACAAATCAGTTGCTTCCTGATTTGTGAGTAATGCCCAGCCTAAGTGCGAATTAAAAACGGGAAAATTTGCTGACGCGATGCCAGTTTGGGGCTTGCAGATGCGGTCCGTAAGCCCTAATCTTTTTCTGAGGATGGAATGGCCATGACCCTGATTCTGGCAATACCGGCAAACGACGGCATCATTATGGCCTCTGACGGCCAGATCACCACCGGCCTGGTCAGAGCCACGGGGAAAAAGATTTACCCCCTGGGAGAGACCGCCGCCTGGGCCGCGGCCGGAGAGCTGGCCCTGGTGCAGCGCCTGGCGGAGCGGATCAGCACCCTGCCCCCGGGCCGCTCCCTGGTTAACCTCCGGGACGACATCGGCCAGATGGTGAAGCAGTGCATCACCGAATTGATGCAACTGGATTTCCGGGCCTCCTTTTTTGCCCAGGACCCGGATACCTTGCTGAAATTGCACCCCGCGGACTTCGTGTTCGCGGAGTTTTCCCAAGGCCCCCATATTCTCCACATCACCGTGGACGGGGTGCCCGAATGGGTCAACGAGGCCCCTTTCGCCGGCGGCAGCGGCGATCTCTTTGCCTATGCCCTGCTGCGCAAATACCAGGGTAAAAACCTCAACCTGGGGCGGGCCGCGGTCCTGGCCTATAAAGTGATGCAGGAGGCCATCGCCGTGGACGCCTACGGGCTGGGGGAGCCCATCGATGTCTGGCAGATCACGGCCGCCGGGGTTAATAACCTGACTGACCCGGAAATTGAGGAATTGGCCGCCAGTGCCGATAGACTTCGGGAGGCGGAAATCCACTTGCTGCTGGACGGCGACCGCGGCAAGTCCGATTAACTGCGGAGAATAGTGAAATCCGGCTAGAAAAGCCTTGAAATGCCGGTTTATCTGGGAGACATTTAAATACTGACCCTATTATTCCCGGTCCCGGTCTAGCCGCCGGGCCGACAAAATAAATGATATATGCCTAAATCACTGCTTATTGTGGAATCGCCCACCAAGGCCAAGACCATCCAGAAATACCTGGGGTCCGAATTTTTAGTCCAATCTTCCATGGGCCACATCATCGACCTCCCCAAGAACGAATTGGGGGTGGACCTGGAGCACGATTTCCAGCCCAAGTATGTCACCATCCTGGGGAAGGCCAAGGTGATCAGCGCCTTGAAGAAGGCCGCGGCCGGCATCACCGATATCTACCTGGCCCCGGACCCGGACCGGGAAGGGGAAGCCATTGCCTGGCATATCGCCCAGGCCCTGGGGGAAAAGGATTACCGCTTCCACCGGGTGCTGCTCCTGGAGATTACCCCCAGGGCCATCAAAGAGGCCCTGGCCAAGCCGGTGAAGTTGAACCAGCCCCGTTTTGAGGCCCAGCAGGCCCGGCGGGTCCTGGACCGCCTGGTGGGCTACCAGATCAGCCCGCTCTTGTGGCAGAAGGTGAAGACGGGGTTAAGCGCGGGCCGGGTGCAGTCCGTGGCCCTGCGGCTGGTGGTGGACCGGGAGCGGCTCATCCAGGCCTTTGTGCCCGAGGAATACTGGTCCCTGGCCGCCTGCCTGGAGGGTAAGGAGCCTCCGGTTTTTGCCGCCAATCTCCTGAAAAAAGACAATAAAAACCTCAAGCCCGGCAGCGCCGATGCAGTGGAGAAGATTTTAGAGGCCCTGGACACCGCGGAGTTTAAAGTGGCCAAGGTGGAGAAAAAGCCCCAGCGCCGCAACCCTGCGCCTCCCTTCATCACCAGCAGCCTGCAGATGGAGGCCTCCCGCAAGCTGCGCTTTGCGCCCAGCAAGACCATGCGTCTGGCCCAGCGGCTCTATGAAGGCATTGAGCTGGGAGATGAAGGCCCGGTGGGTCTCATCACTTATATGCGCACCGATTCCACCCGGGTCTCCGCCGAGGCCCTGGACGCGGTGCGCGGCCTGATCCAGCAGAGTTACGGGGAGGATTATCTCCCCGCCAAACCCAATGTTTACAAAAGTCCGAAGGGCGCGCAGGAGGCTCACGAAGCCATCCGGCCCAGCGGAGTGACCCGGCGGCCCCAGGACCTGAAGAAGCATTTGGGACGGGAGGAATTGGCCCTCTACGACCTGATCTGGCGGCGCTTCGTGGCCTCCCAGATGACCCCCGCGGTCTTTCAATTGACCTCTGTGGACGTGGCCGCGGGCCCCTATCTCTTCCGGGCCACGGCCTCGGTGCTCCAGTTCCCGGGATTCACCACCTTATATCAGGAAACCCAGGAAGAAGCGGAGCAGCCCGCCAAGCTGCCGCCCTTGAAGACCGGTGAAATTCTGAAGCTGCGGGACTTCGATCCCCAGCGGCACTTCACCAAGCCCCCGGCCCGCTATACCGAAGCCAGTCTCATCAAGGAGCTGGAAGTGCAGGGCATCGGCCGTCCCAGCACCTACGCCACCATCCTCACGAACCTCCAGGACCGGCTCTATCTGGCCAAAGAGAAATACGGCCTGCGGCCCACAGAAATGGGCACAGTGGTCAGTGACCTGCTGGTGGAAAATTTCCCGGACATCATGGACCCCAAGTTCACGGCCCGCATGGAAGACGACCTGGACCGCATTGCCGAAGGCAAAGTGCCCTGGCAAGGGGTGATGCGGGAGTTCTACGGCCCCTTTGCCCAGGACCTGGTAACCGCCAAGACCCAGATGCGCCGGGTCAAAAGCGTCCCCAGCGGCCTGAAATGCCCCCAATGCGGCGCGGAACTGCTGGTGCGCTGGGGCAGAAACGGCGAGTTCCTGGGTTGCTCCGCGTTTCCCAAGTGCAACTTTACCCGCAATTTCACCCGGGACCAGGGGGGGCAGATAGTCCTGGTGGAAAAGACCCCGGAGACTTCCAACTATAATTGCCCCCAGGAGGGGTGCACCGGGACCCTGGTGAAACGGCGCTCCCGCCGTGGCTTTTTCTACGGCTGCAACCGCTACCCGGAGTGCAAATACCTGCAAAACCAGGCGCCGGTGGACCGGCCCTGCCCCCAATGCCAATTCCCCTGGCTCATGAAAAAGGGCAAAAAACTCCTCTGCCCCCGGGATGAATGTGATTACCAGGAAGCGGTAATCCCCGATGAGGCCGCCAATTAGGGGTCAGGGAATATCAAGTTGATCCCTGTAAAAATCCCTCATCTGTCATTCTGAGGGAGCGGAGTGACCGAAGAATCCCACGCACCACTAATTATTCGACCACACTAAGGATGTTGTACTCGAAAGCAGTTGGCTTGTAGGGGCGAACCTTGGGTTCGCCCAGGCGCCGCAGGGCGAACCCAAGGTTCGCCCCTACGCGGATTATGCATTTTGATGTCGAAATGACATGAGTTTGATATGAATTCATCATTACTGACCCCTGGCCCCCGGCCCCCGGCCCCTGCCTCCCCCATTATTATTATCGGCGGCGGGCTGGCGGGCGTGGACGCGGCCTGGCAGGCGGCCCGCCGGGGGGTGCGGGTGCGGCTTTATGAGATGAAGCCCCGCAAGTTCTCCCCGGCCCATCAATCGCCCTTGCTGGGGGAACTGGTGTGCAGCAATTCTCTGCGCGCCGAAGGGCTGGGAAACGCAGTGGGGCTGCTCAAAGAGGAAATGCGGCGTCTGGGCTCCCTGGTGCTGGCCGCGGCCCAAGCCACCCGGGTGCCCGCAGGCAAGGCCCTGGCCGTGGACCGGGAGGGCTTTGCCGCCTGCCTCACCAACGCCCTGGAGCAGGAACCCCTGGTGGAAATCATCCGGGAAGAAGTGACGGAACTGGATGCCAGCCGCACCACCATCATCGCCACCGGCCCCTTGAGTTCGGACGCCCTGGCCGCGGCCCTGGCCCGGGTCACCGGGACTGAGCACCTCCATTTTTACGACGCCATTGCCCCCATCGTGACCGCCGATTCCCTGGACCTGACCCGGGTCTTCCGGGCCTCCCGCTACGGCGCCGGGGATGACTACCTGAACTGCCCGTTCACGGAAGCAGAATATACCGCGTTCTACCAGGCCCTGATGGCTGCGGAACAGGTGCCCCTCAAATCTTTCGAAGAGCCCCGGTATTTCGAGGGCTGCCTGCCCCTCGAAGTGATGGCGGCCCGGGGCTATCTCACCCTGGTTTACGGCCCCCTGAAACCCGTGGGGCTGGTGGACCCGCACACCGGGCGCCAGCCCTTTGCCGTGGCCCAATTGCGCCAGGAAAACCGGGAAGGCACTCTTTACAACCTGGTGGGTTTCCAGACCAAGCTGAAGTACGGGGAGCAAGAGCGGGTCTTCCGGCTCATCCCCGGCCTGGAGCACGCCGAGTTTGCCCGCCTGGGGTCCATCCACCGCAATACCTTTATCCGCGCCCCGGGACTGCTGAGCCCTTACCTCAATTTTCTCCAACATCCCCGGCTCTTTCTGGCCGGACAGATCTCGGGGGTGGAGGGCTATGTGGAGTCTGCGGCCATGGGCCTGCTGGCCGGGATCAACGCCGCCCGCCAGGCCCAAGACCTGCCATTGGTGATGCTGCCCCGGGCCACGGCCCTGGGCGCGCTGGTGGGGCACCTCACCAATACCGCCAGCCAGGATTTTCAGCCGATGAACGTCAATTTCGGCCTCTTCCCCCCGCTGCCCGGGCGCACGCCCAAGAAACTCCGGGGCGAGGCCTACGCGGCCCGGGCTTTGGAGGAACTGGAGAATTGGCAGCGGGAGGAAGAAATTTAATATCATTCAGCCGTCAAACATGGGGTTTCCTGTAGCGAACCTTGTGTTCGCCCCGGATGAGGGCGAATACAAGATTCGCCCCTACTTTGAATGTGGGCAGCCATGAGGTCCCGGTTACTCTTCCTCAGCCTGGTAATCTGGGGGATTTTGTCGGCCCCGCATTCCTCTCTGGCCGGGGATTCCGCCCCCTTTAATCCGGAAAAGCCGCTCCCCTCCACTATCGGCCCTCTGATTACGGACACTGCGGTGCCCATCGGCCAGGGCAATCTTTCCATCCAGCCCTTCTGCAACCTCTATATTACCGGTGGCCGTTTTTCCCCTAATTGGCGGCGGGTGAGCAATCGCGGGGATTTCTACTCCTTGCAGGTTCCTGTCAATTTCAACTATGGCTTTACTCCCAATCTGGAAATGCTGCTGATCATCCCTTATGTCCATAATTGGGCCAGGAACGCCAATCTCCCGGCGGCCCCGGGAGTGCGGGCCGCGGACTTCGACGGCCTGGGGGACACCACTCTCTACCTCAAATACCGGTTTCAGAAGGAGACCGCGTCCCTGCCCACCTGCGAGGCCGTGTCGGGTTTCGGGTTTCCCACCGGCCATCATCTCCATCTGAGTTCCGTGAAGCTGGGTACGGACCAATTAGGCAGCGGCGCCTATACTTTCACCGCCGGTCTCAATCTTTCCAAATGGTACCGCCCGGTTTACCTTTACGCCAACCTGTGGTACACCGTGCCCACCACCGCCACCGTGGGCAGCAACCGGATTCATGACCGGGACCTGGTGACCCTGAACCTGGCCGCGGAGTGGGTGCTGACCCGGCAATGGGCCCTCTTGGCGGAATTATACAGTAAGTGGCCGGCCGGGAACCTGGTGGGGCCCCAGTCGCAGCAGCCGTCCCGGGCCTTGCTGGGCATGGTGGTCGGCTTGGAGTATAATATGAACCAGCACTGGGCCTTTGCCGGAGGCCTGGCCCTGGACCTGGCGGGAAAGAATAATCCCTGTAATTATACTCCCATGCTTACCTGCAAATATAATTTCTAATACAAATTTAAGCTGCCGGGGGCGGCGCACTCCCTTGAGCCTGCCCTAATAAAATAAGGAAGACCTATGACACAACAGCGGGTGGTTATTATCGGCGCAGTGGCCCTGGGGCCCAAGGTGGCCTGCCGCTTGAAGAGGCTGCGCCCGGATTTTCAAGTCACCATGGTGGATCAGGATGAATACATCTCCTATGGCGGCTGCGGTATTCCCTACTATATTTCCGGTGATCTCAGCGATATCAAGGAGTTGATGAGCACCAGCTTCCATATGCTGCGGACCCCGGAATTTTTTGAAAAGGCCAAGGATGTCCGGGTCATGAACCGCACCCGGGCTATGAATGTGGACCGGCAGGCCAAGGTGGTGCGGGTGCGCCATCTGGATCGCGGCCGGGAAGAGGACCTGCCTTATGATAAACTGGTCCTTGCCACGGGCAGCCGTCCCCGGCGGCTGGCCGTGCCGGGAGGGGATCTGCCCCAGGTGATGTCCGTCGCCAACCTCCAGGACGCCCTGGCCGTGCGGGAGAGGGTGTCCCAGGGCCAGGTGGGGAAGGCGGTGATCGTCGGTGCGGGCCCCTTGGGCCTGGAAATGGCGGAGGCCCTGGGGGACCTCTGGGGGGTGGAGACCACCCTGGTGGAAATCGCGGACCAGGTGCTCCCCGGGGTGCTGGACCCGGGCCTGGCCCGCATGGTGGCCAAACACCTGGAAGACCGCGAAGTCACCGTGCACCTGGGGGAGACCGTAACCGCAATCCGCCCGGGTACGGGCGCGCACGCCCTCCAGGTGGCGACCGGCGCACGCACCCTGGACGCGGATCTGGCGGTCACCGCCCTGGGGGTCCTGCCCAATTCCCAGCTCGCGGCCGCGGCGGGCCTGGACGTATCCCCCCAGGGGGGCATCGTGGTCAACCACCGGCTCCAGACCTCCGACCCGGACATTTATGCAGGGGGGGATTGTATTGAAAATCACCACCTGCTTACCGGCAAGCCGGTCTATTTCCCCTCCGGGTCGTTGGCCAACCGCCAGGGCCGGGTCATCGGCACCAACCTGGCGGGCGGGGACGCCACGTTTCCGGGCATTGTCGGCAGCTTTACCATGAAGATTTTCAATATGGCCATTGCCGCTGCTGGCCTGAGCCTCACCGCGGCCCAGCGGCAGGGCCTGGAGGCCATCTCCGCCCTGGTCATCCAGGCGGACCGGGCCCATTTCTATCCCGGCCAGGACCTGATGTACCTGCAACTGGTGGTGGAGAAAGAGACGCGGCGCCTCCTGGGGACCCAGGGCCTGGGCGCCAACGGCGACGCCCTGGTGGGCCGGGTCAACAGCATCGCCGCGCTCCTGGCCCGGGGCGCGGCCCTGGCAGACCTGTCCAACCTGGAGGTGGCCTATTCCCCGCCCTTTGCTTCGGCCCTGGATATCGTCAACGCGGTGGCCAACACCGCGGAAAATATCCTGGACGGCTATAACCGCACGGTGGAAGTGGCGGATTTTGAAAAGTGCTTTCTCACGGAGCAGGCCGGGGACGTGATCTGCCTGGACGTGCGGGGTGCGGCCAATGCCGCTCCCTACGTGGACCTCTTCGGGCCGCGCTGGCTCAATATCCCCCAGGAGACCCTGAAAGAGCGCATTGCTGAAGTTCCCGCGGATAAACGCCTCATCGTGGTGTGCAACTCCGGGGTCCGCTCCTACGAGGCCCTGCGCCAACTGGAGACCGCGGGCCTCTGCAACGCCGTGAACCTGCAAGGCGGCGTGGCCGCGCTGAAAAAAACCGGCTTATTGGCGACTGGTGAGAAAGAAGAAAGGGATTAGGAGACAACCATGAATAGATGGCTAGCAGCCATAATTGTGGCAGTGGCCTTGCCCTTTGCCTATGGCTGCGGCACCACGGCCCAGGCCGAAGCCAAAAAGGAGATGGAGCAATCCCGGGCGGCTTACGAAAGGTGCCGGCAGCAAAATCCTGGTGATCCCTCTAAATGCGAGGCCCTGAGAAAGGCTTACGAAGCCGATGTCCAGGCTTATCATGAGGCCAGCAAGGCCACAGGGCCATCCGCTACGGGTTTCATCGAAATAGGCCCTGGGAAATAGGCATGTCAAGGAAGCCCCCGGTTCATTAACTTTTAGGGGAAAGTGAATGTAACTTATAAAATTAATTAATCTCTTCCACTAGAGGTGATCGAACCAGTCTGGCCCTTATCCCGTGCACAAATCCGCCTCATAAAATCAAAGTCCTTTAACTCTTCTCTTAATGATTTGCTCTAAAAGTTCAGGGGCTTTCTGGACAAGCCGACGTGAATGGACGAGTAAGCACTTGGAACTCTTAAGGGAGTAACTCGATGAACGCCATCTATGCATGGGTTCAAAGCAACCTCTGGCAAGCAGGCTTTGCATCTTTATTATTCGTCTGCGTCTGTATTCCTTTTTCCCTGGTACGCCGCCGGATCAAAGGGATAATGCGCCAATCGGAGCATTGGCGGGAACTGGAAAAAAATATCAACGAGCTTGGCCAAGAAGAGGTGCGCTTTTTCCCGAATCCCACCCGCTATGTTCTGCATTCAGTATTGTCTGCCGCCAAGGGGACGGCCCGGGCCGGGGCGGTGCCGCCTGCCCTGGATTATCTTGCGGCCGAGGTGGAGAGCCCGATTCTGACCCTGCGGTCGCTGAGCTACTTGTCGGTGCTCATCGGCTTGCTGGGCACGGTCACCATGTTGGCCATGGCTCTCCAAAGGATGGACAGTCTCAGCCAGTTTAAGGCGGACCTTCTCAAAAACATCTATCCCATCAACGCCTTTGCCATTGGTCTGGCGGTGGTTATCTTCCTCAGTTATTCCTGGTACCGGCACAAAGGAGACCAGTTGCTGTTGCTGGCCTCCAGGGTGCTGGGGCGTTTGCGCTCCGACCAGATCGGAGGCGCCGATCCCCAGCTGCTGGCGGCCCTGGAAAAAGTCGGGGAGAGATTCAAAGAATGGGGAGATGAGATTTATGGACGTTATCAAGGCGCAATCGACGGCCTGCTTCAGGAAATGAGAGAATTGAGTCAGGCTATCCTGGAAGTGGTGGGCGAGGCCGTGCTCAGCCGCAAAGAAGAGGACCAGGCTTTGTTGCCTCTCTTGCGCTCTCAGGAAGCCAAGATCGAGCTCCTGAGCCAACGGCTGGAACAGGGTTATTTCGAGGTGATGCCTGCCGCGGGTGAAAAGATTGATGCGAATTTGCTGAAGACGGATAAGCCTGGGGAAACCGGGAGAGGAGCCGAAACCAGGGATCGCCGGGGGTCCAAGAAATCCGGCTTTTTCCGCCGTTATTTCGGCTAAGGAGGCAAGATTCTATGGCCCGGCGTCGACGGGAAGATGCGGAAAACCCAGCCTGGCCAGGGCTGGTGGATATCTTCGGTTTTACTTTGGCCTTCCTGCTGCTTCTCTGGTTTTCCGCCAATTGGCCGGAGAAGGTGGAGAACCTGGAACGGAAAACTCGTAACTTGGGGGCCCAAATAGCCTCCATGGATACCACCAATAGACAGCTAAAGGAAATTAACCAAAGTCTGAATGAAAAACTACGCCTGCAAGACTTGGCCAATCAGGGTCTTGCCGGTAAGATTAAGCAGTTGGAGGAAAGCAATACCAATCTCGACGCCCAAACCAAAGTTTTGCAGGCAAGCAATCTGGACCTTAGCGGTAAGATACAACAATTAAACCAGGAAAAAGCCGCGCTCAAAGATATTGGCCTAAAGGATTGGGAGGAGCTGCTCAATCTGTTACAGGCAAGACTTGCCAAAAGCAAGATGATGATAATCCCTAATAAAAACGATAAGGAGATTGAAATTCAAGGAAAACCCAGGATAACTTTCGAAACCATGCAGTATGAATTGTCCCCCTTTGATAAACATCGCCTGGAGGCCTTGGCGCCGATCTTATATGAACTTCGACAGAAAAAGAAGTTTTTCATTACCATCAACGGCACTGCGGACCCGCGGGAGTTGCAGAACCTCGCACCTCCTAGAAACAACACGGAATTGTCGGCGTTGCGGGCCGCCACCGTGGCAGCTATGCTGGAAAAGGCTGCACCCGGTCTCGGTCATTACCTGCGGGTAACCGGCTTGGGAGTCAAGGGTCATGAACGCTTTTTGGCGCCGGGAGAGAATCCTGATCTAATTTACCGGCAGTACCGCAGCGTCAACCTGGTGTTAAAGATTGATGTGGCCGCGATCATGCAGGAGAGCACCGCTAACTCGGCACAATGAGTCTCTATCTTAAAATGCTCAGGCGCTTTTGGCCTCGAAATACCATGAAGGGAGCCTACCTGCAATGGCAGGCCCAGGAGGGCAGGCTGGCCGAAGCCCGGCAACGGCTGAATCGCAGCTACCTGCTCCTACGCCGACAGGCGCGGCAGGCGCAAATCGAACCCTACCAGGGAGTATTGCGGGTGGCCCAATTGCTGCTGGACCAGGCATTTGACCCCGTAATTCTGATGCTTAAAGGCCGCCTGGCGCGTATGTTTGCCTTGCGGGGTCAAGGCTTATGCCGCCGGGTGCCACCTCTCCTGGAAGTTGAATTATCTCATTATCTCGCCAATATTGAGAAGATTTGCCGGAGCCATAGCGAGTTAGAAGTCAGACTGCGATTGGCCCAGGCAATTATGAGCAAATTTAGCCGGAGCCAGGAATTTTGCGGCCCCCGTTTCTTCCGCTTGGCCCTTATTTCTCCTGAGTCGGCTTGGCTTTTTTTCCATCTCCGCCAAAAACGCCTGAAGGACCGCCGGGTAATTCAGGATCTTGTCTGAACCACCGCCGCTCCGACCGCAGGGGATGGCTCTCCGGCGGCCTGGCGGGAGGCCCTGGCAGAGGATACGCAACTTTGTGCCTCTCTATAAATTTTATCAGGCCTCAGATCGCTGCAAGATTAAGAAGGGTTATTATGCCCCGGTTTGGCCTCTTCTGGTTTTGCCTCGGGAGAGCCCAGGAGGGAGTAAAAAAGGATTGGGCACCGCTTCAACCGTTTTCCCGTAAGATTAAGAACGGCCGGGAGAATGCTCAAGGAAGAAAGTAAAACGCTGAGGCTGCCAATGGTGGCCAACAGCCCCAGGCTGAAAGTCCCCCGGTCCCCTGAGATCATGAGGCTTCCGAAACCGACAGTGGTAGTCAGGGCAGCCAGAGCCACCCCTTTGGCGGTGCTGGCCGGCAGGGTGATGTCACGGGCCACTTTTTCCAGCTGCCACCGCGTTAGAATAATGATGCCGAACTCAATTCCCTCTCCCAAAATCAAGGGCAGGAAAAGGACGTTGGCCTGGTTGAAAGGAAGATTGCTAAGCCACATCAAAAACAGAGTAAGGCTGGCCCCGGTCCATAAGGGAATGAGCGCCAGCATGGCCATTTTCAGGCGACGATAGAAAATTGCCAGCATAGCCACAATGAGGGCCACGGCTATGGCGGAGGCCCAAAGTATGGAATTGCGAAAGTCCGTGGTGAAGACATAGAGCAAAACCGGGTCACCCACGGCGTCCGGATCTACCTTCCAGAGACTATCCACAAACCTTTTCAAGGGCGCAAAATCCCAGATATCCTGCGACGGAAACGCCTGGATCAAATAAGTCTCCTGATGGATGAAACGCTCCTGCACGGCTTGGGGTAGGTCCGCGGGAGTCATGGGCGGGGAAGTAAGGGCGGATTTCTCATAACCGCGTAGCAAATTCCATTTATCGTGCAGGTCCGCGAAAAATTGCCGCTCAAAATCTCGCAGCCGGCTGATAACGCCGGGATTTGAATCGGGATTGAGCTGCGGCACAATGCTATTAATAAGCCGGTGGGTCTCTTCAATCTGTTTTTTGGTGGCCGCCTGTTTCTTTTCCAGGTGTTTGGCGGCCTCATCCATCTTGAAATTGATCCTGCTCAAAATCGCGGCCACGTCTTGGGGGTTGGAGAAAGAAGATAGGGCCGGGGGAAATTCCAGGGAAGTCAGGATGGGCTCCAGCGCCTCCAATATAGGCCGCTTTTCCTGCGGGTGGGAGGGCAGAAAGGACAGCACGGACTCTACATGGGCGATAGTCGGCAGTTCTTTCAGAACGCCGCTTTTCTCTTGGAGTTGGGCGAGAGATGAGGCGCTCAGGGCCCCAAAGGTGGTGGAATATTTCGATTCCTCCATTAGCTTCAGTTCCCAGACTACTGATTGAGCCTGGGGATTTTGGAGATGCAAGGGGTTTAAATCGAAGCGCACATGATAAAGGCTAAAAAGCCCCAGGCTGATGATAAGCGCTCCCAGGGCGACGATGATTCCCGGTCGGGTCCATTGGAGCCGCAGGAAAGGCTTGGGCTCCCCTGGGCAAATATGCGGCACCCCGGTGGAAACGCATTTCTGGGTGGCAAAAACCAGGCAAGGGCCCATCACCAGAGTGGCCAGAAGCATGATGATAATTCCCAAGGTCAAAATGATGCCCAACTCCGACAGACCTTTGAAGTTCACGAAAGCGAGGGGTAGAAAAGAAAACATCGCAGCCAGGCCGGCACAGGCGATCCCCGGCAGGGTCTGGCGAAATGAACACGACAGCGCCTCTGGCGTGCATCTCCTTTGATTGACCGACTCTTCTTCCTCCAGGCGGCAGAACCAATGAATGCCGTAATCTATGGAGAGACCCAACATCAAGGGGACAAAAACTACGGAGAGCAGATTGAGATGGCCCACTACCAGCGTGACCATGCCGAAGACCCAGCAAAGGCCGACGATCAAACATATTACTTCCACCAAGGGGCGTTTCATACTGCGCAGGAAGAGGAAAAGGAGACCCAATTGCCCCATCAGCGATATCCAGGTAGCCAGGGTGACATCCTTCAAGGAGCCGCTCATTTGATCAACGTCAAGGGCATCCGGGCCGGTGACGCCGGCCTTTAAGCCCGGAAACCGGGTCCGGAGCCGGTCAATAATCTGTCGCAAGAGCGCCAGGTTCTCCTCGGACTCTGGAAACCCCCCCGGTTTTTGCGTAACCATGAACATCAAAAACCTATCGTTAGGAGTGAAAAAATAACCTTCTTCGCTTAAGTCACTGATTCCTTGGGGGAAATAAGCTTTAAACGGAGAGATGAAGGGCTGTTTGCCTTCCAGTTGCCGTGCCAATTGTTCCAGGGTGGCATTAAGAAGGGTAACATCCGGCAATTCCCCTTCTTTTTGGACTTCCAGAAATCCGGTGAAGAGATGGGTGATGGTGGCCTGGGCGATCTGCCGGTTAACCAAACTATAAAAGGTCACAAGGCGCGGATCTCTCACCAGGCTGGCCAGCAATTCCTGCTGTCCCATAAGATTTTTTTGCAGGTCTTTAAGATCGTTCCGGGGCAGAAAGAACAGGGCCCAAGGCTTGAAGGCCTGGGGATCAAGGCGATAGAAGAGATCGGTGAAATGATCCGGATAGCGGCGCAACTCCGCGGCCAGGGCCTCGGCAAAGGCAATGCTGCGCGGTTTTTCAACGTTTTCCACGACTACCGCCAGTCCATCACGGCCGCCAAAGGCCCGGTCCATCTTTTCAGAGAGTTTGATGAGCCGCTGGTTGCTGGAAATGAGGTTTTTGGTGCTCGTCTGTATGGTTAAGTGGCTCTTGGCATAGTAGATGGACAGCAGGCCCAACACCAGCCCCATTAAAATAATAGGGCGGTAGAACCGCTGGACCCAGCCCATAAATTTTGTAGAACAGCGATTAAACGTGCCTTTTGGGGCCATAAGGATTACCCGGAGTCAGTATCTGGACCCTGGTGGAGACGTTGTTGGACCTTGCAAACTAGTCCTTAAATCAAAATTCTAGTCATTTAGCTGGCAAAAGCCAGAGCTTTGGCAATGATAGTCTGACGGTGTACCTGGAACTGGACGGCCAGAGCTATCAACTCCGCACAGACAAGAGAGGCTCTCACCCAAACCGATAATGCTTCCTTACGTCCTTGCTGATCTTCCAGGTGCAGGAGAGGCCCTCCGGGAAGGTAACCAGGTCGCCGGCCCCGAAGCTGGCGGTTTCGCCGCCGGCGCAGGTCACGGTCATTTCACCCTCCAGCAGATAACAGGTCTCCTGCTCATCATAAGTCCAGGGAAATTCCGAGGCCTCCTTGGTCCAGATAGGCCACCGCGTCACTCCCAGCTCCTGGAGCCGGGCGGGGGCGGGATTTTTCTCCACTTTGACTTTGCTCATTATTTTTCTCTCCTTATCAGGGATCAAGGGGCTGGCACCGACCCCTTAAATGATTTATGGCAAAAATATTGTCTAGACAATTTACGAACCATATGCAAGGAGCTATATTTATAGTACAATTTTTCCCAACTCCAACGAGAGGTAAAGGCTCATGAAAGGGATAAAACTGTTGATCTTAACCGCGGTTCTGGCCCTGTTCCTGGCCGGTCCGGTTTTGGCCGCAGGCGCGGCCAAGCCCCAGACCACCTGCCCGGTCCTGGGGGGCAATATCAACAAGGAAGTGTATACGGACTACAAGGGCCAGCGGATCTATTTCTGCTGCCAGGGTTGCGACGCCGAATTCAAGAAAGACCCGGAAAAGTACCTGAAAAAGATGAAAGAACAGGGCGTGACCCCGGAACAGACCCCGGCCGCGAAGTAGCGGGATGGCCGGGAAACGAGGGCGGGGCCGGCGGGGCGGTAACCTTGCCTCCCCCGGCCCCTATCCTTAAAGCTCCCTACTTACCAGCCCCGGTTCATTCCCCGATTATCTTCACCAGCACCCTTTTACGGCGGCCGCCGTCGAACTCCCCGTAAAAGATCTGCTCCCAGGGGCCGAAATCCAGCCTGCCCCCGGTGATGGCCACCACTACCTCCCGGCCCATGACCTGGCGCTTCATGTGGGCGTCGGCATTGTCTTCCCCGACGTTGTGGCGGTATTGGGACACGGGCGCATGGGGCGCCAGCTTTTCCAGCCAGACCTCGTAGTCGTGGTGCAGCCCGGATTCGTCGTCATTGATGAAGACACTGGCGGTGATGTGCATGGCGTTTACCAGGACCAGGCCCTCGGTGACCCCGCTTTCCCTGAGGCATTGCTCCACCTGGGGGGTGATGTTGACAAAGGCCCGGCGGCCGGGCACCTGGAACCAGAGTTCTTTACGGTAGCTTTTCATTAATAACCCCATAATATTACAAACCAACAATTTTATACTGACCTATCATGTGACAATTATATCAAACCATATTTATTTGCCTTAGAAATTAAAAAATTGACCAAGGCAGAACAAGTAACAATCATAAATTTTGCTTCATCGAATCCAACATTTGGTTCATCAAGAATAGCATGTCTAATTCCATGTTCATCACTTGTATATCCATAAAGGCTTAATAGGCCCGATTTAAATGCTCCATGAAATTTAACATTTGCTTCAAATTTTGCCAGAGCCCTATCTAAGCCCCCAGATTCCTCCCCTGTAATTTGTTTCACAAGAGATTCGACAGAACTTATTGACTCCTTAATAGAGTTTCGATAATCAGGAGTTGGCATATTTGACAATAATGTAACTGCTGTTTCTAAATGTTTGGCAGTTCCGAATAATTGGTTCGCTTTGGCCGACTCTATACTCGAAGCTATGCTTTCGATTTCTGCATGGCTTGTTATTGGAGCAAGTTTAGTGCCAACATATCTATAACCAGACATTTCTTCTTCGAGGATATTATTAACTTCTTTTCGAAAGTTATCATAAGTGGCAACTTCATCAGATATGAATTCTATTAAATTATAAACATCATACCATTTAAAATTATTATTGAAAAATATATTTCTCAACCATATTTTCATTTTAACAGAACCACTAGGTAGCTCATCCAATGGTAGCTTAAAGAAATATTGACAAATTATAGAGATACTTGCTCTCGTCCTTTTTTGTCCACTTGCATCATTATTATTTAATATAGTTCTCAGTAAATAATTCCAAAGAGAATTTCTTAGTGCAATACTCATTTCATTGACTTGAAGAACATTCGATGGCGTTGTTGTCCCAATACGGTCTGAAAACTTGAGCTTCATAATGAGACTCCGTTAACCAGACTTTTTCAAACTAGATAGCCACAAACCGACGTAGTTTGTCAAGAACACAAAGTGATGAGGTTAATCTATCCCTTATTGGGAAAAGGTTTAGTTCAGAGCAATGATTAATGAAACAATATCTAATCCACTTAATTTTATAAAAACCTTTTTTTATAATTTAATCTCTTTAAGAAAGACGATAAATTTTGTTAAAATCACTGCTCACTTCGACCGCGCCAGCTCCGCACTGTAGATGAAAGCCCCATCCCGTTTCACCAACTCGCCGTTGGTATTCTCCAAAATCCAGCCGCTCTCCCCTTTGCCGCCGAAGGGCAGGCGCAGGGGGGTGAAGAGGAAATCGGGGTTGTCGTAGACCATGCCAAAGGTTTTTGTAAGCCTTTCCGGGGCATCAGGGGGCGGGGTGCCGAAGAAAGTCACCAGGAAGGGGTAGCGACTCCGCAGCACCCGGGTTACCGCCTCCGCCCCGTCCGCCACCGGGGTCAGGGCCAGAAACGGCCCAAAGAGCTCCACATCCGGGGGTTTCGGGGTTTCCACCAGAAAAGGCCCCTGCCACTCCCCGTCCCGGCGGGGCGGGACCAGGAATTTCGGCTCCCCCAGCGCGGCCAGGGCCCGGTCCAGGAGGAGCCGGGTGCGCTCCACCTTGATGGGGCCGATCCAGGTCAACGGGTCTTTCGGCTCCCCCACCCGGATTTCCGGCATCTGGGCCAGGATCAGCTTTAGAACCGCATCGTAGATTTCCCGGTGGATATAGGCCCGCTTCAGGGTGGTGCAATACTGCCCGCCGTTCAAGAAGGCCCGTTTGACCACAAAGGGCACCGCCGTCTCCAGGGGCGCGTCCTGGAAAAGGATCACCGGGGGCAGGCCGCTGGGGCCCGCGAAAAAGAGCTTGTCAAAGGCCCGGGCCTGCCGGGCGTAAATCTCCCCCACGGCCCCGCCCCCGGAGATAAAGAGGACCCGGACCTGGGGGTCCTGGACGCACTGCCCCCCAAAGCTGCGGTTATCCAACTCCGTTACCGCTTCAAACTCCGGGAAAGGGGCCACCAGCTCCGTCATGACCCGGGCGGTGCGGGGCGTTTGGGAGGAAAAGCTGAAGCGGAAGCGGTTGCCCCCCAAGATGGCTGCGCCCCCCACCCGGGCCAGCATGACTGGCGCCGCGTCGTAGGGAAAGATGGCGGCCACCGTGCCGTAAGGGGATTTGCCCGCCACCTGGGGAACTTCCACTTCCATGGTCCGGAGGTGGTCCACGGCCAGGTCCACTTCCACCTGGGTCACCCGATAGGGCGCGCCGATGTCCTCTGCGGCCGCGGCCGTCAGCTCTTCCCGGCGGGCGGCCAGCCGGGCGGCCAGCTCTTGCAACAGTTGTAAGCGCTTGGTGATTTCCTGATCCATTATTTCAAAATAACATAAAAAAATGTGAGCGGTGAGCAGTGAGAAGCCCTTTTTCTTAACTGTACCATTCTTGATCCAAGGACAACTCCTTGAAAAGTTTTTTGGGTGGCGCAGGCGTCTCGCCTGCGCTAAGCCGGGCGGGCGAGACGTCCACCCTACGAAACTTTTCATAATTTGTGGGATAACCACAGGCCCATAATGAACTATTTTGAGAAGTCCATAAACCAGCGGTTAGTTTGATGGGACGGCCGTCTCTGGCCGCCTGTGGCTTGGCGGGCGCGGAGGCCCGCCCCACAAGTATTTTCACAATTCATGAGGGCATGTCGGATTTCAAGAAACTGCTCCCCGCTCACTCCCCCCAAGGTTGCATTTTCCCGCATTGAACCTATTATCCATAATAGAGGAGGGGACTTTATGAAAAAATCTTTGGGCGCCAGGACCCTGGCCTTCCCCACGCCGGTCTGGCTGGTGGGGACTTTTGACGCGGAAGGCAAGCCCAACGTCATGACCGCAGCCTGGGCCGGTATTTGCTGTTCCCAGCCGCCCTGCGTGGCGGTTTCCCTGCGCAAGGCTACTTACACCTATGGCAGCTTAATGCTCAAGCGGGCCTTCACCATCAGCATCCCCCCGGCAGACCGCGTCAAGGAGGCCGATTATTGCGGCATCGCCAGCGGCAAGGCCGGCAATAAATTTGCCGCCGCCGGGTTGACCCCGGTCAAGGGCGACCTGGTGGACGCACCCTATGTCCAGGAATTTCCGTTAGTTTTGGAATGCAAGCTCTTCCACACCCTGGAGATCGGTTTACACACCCTCTTTGTGGGGGAAATCCTGGACGTCAAGGCCGAAGGGAGCGTGCTGGGGGAAAAGGGCCTCCCGGATATCGAGAAGGTGAAACCCATTGTCTTTGGCCCGGAAATCCGCACCTATCATGGGATCGGGGCCTATTTAGGCAAGCCCTTTTCCATCGGCAAGGAGTTGTGAGGCCATGGAATCAAACCTGACTAACCAAGAAGCGGCCCTGATCCGGGCCGGCATCCGGGGCAAATATAGCCAGGTGGCGGCTTCCGGCCCCGGGGCCTGTTTCCGCTACCCCACCGGGGAGGAAGGGGTCCGGCAACAGCATTATCCCCCGGAGCTGATCCGGGATTTTCCGGCCCCGGTCCTGGCGTCCTTCTGCGGGGTGGGCAACCCCTTCAGCCTGGGACCCATCTACTCCGGCGAAGCCGTCCTGGACATCGGCTGCGGCGGGGGCTTTGACACCCTGGTGGCCGCCCGCCTGGTGGGGCCGGGAGGCCGGGCCGCGGGCATCGACGTCACCGGGGAGATGATCGAGCAGGCCCGGGCCAATCTGGCGCTGGTGAACCTGCAAAACGTCAGTTTCCGGGTGGGGGAAGCCGAGGCCCTGCCCTTCCCGGACCAGGATTTTGACGTGGTCATTTCCAACGGCGTCTTCAACCTCACCTTGGACAAGGAACTGGCCCTGAAAGAGGCCCACCGGGTGCTCAAACCCGGGGGCCGCCTGCTGCTGGCGGACATGGTGCTGGTGGCGGAGTTGCCCCCGGAGCAGGCGGGCAAGGTGGAGAACTGGTACCAGTGAATCGGCGGCGCTTTGCCGGGAAGGGACTTCCTGGCCTTAATGCTTAAAGTGGGCTTCCACCGCGCGAGCCTCACCGGCTATACCGGCTTTAAAAGCTCTCCCTACACCGAGGGGGCGCTGTTTTACGGGGAGAAGCTGGTGATCGCTCAGGCCCGGGAGGCCATCACCCTCCAGGCGGAAAGCCTGACGGCGCCTAAGGCCGTGGAGTGCGCGCCGGGGGGGGCCTGAGCGCCGAAATAGCCCCCGGTTCGGGGGCTGGGACCATTGCGTCTGGCCGGCACCTATGGAAGACAAAAATATCCTTATCTTTGAAGAATTGGCTGGAGTCCCTTTGACTTTGTCCTGCTGGTGACGGTCCTGTGCTTCCTGCCGGACCCGCGCCGGGCCCTGGAGGAGGCGACCCGGGTGTTGCAACCCGGGGGCCAGCTGATCATCGGCCTGATCGACCGGGAAAGTCCCCTGGGGTGGGTTTACGAGGCCAAAAAACAGCAGAGCAGATTCTACCGCCACGCCCGGTTTTACGGGGTGGCTGCGGTCCTGGAGTGGCTTAAAGGCCTGGGTTACGGCCACCTGGAGACCTGGCAGACGCTTTTCCGGAACTCTGCAGAGATAACCCGCGTTGAGCCCGTTAAGGAAGGTCATGGGACAGGAGGTTTTGCGGTTATTGCCGCCCGGAAAGCCCAATCCTAAAGAGGATTCTATCCCGGCCTAACGCCCTGCCTCTCCGTCAGCGCTGTCTAGAACTCATTTCCAAACCCCGTTCAGAAAGACCTTGATTTTGAGCAATGCCTTTTCCTTTTCTTCATTCCTTGCTTAACACCACCAGGCGGGGCAGCAACTGCTCCGGCGACAGATAGTCCACCAGGCGCATGCCGGGCAGTTCTTTGCCCTCTTTATCCAAAAAGATCACCGTGGGCACCCCTTTAACACCATATTGGCGGAGCAGCCGTTCAAATAAAGGATTCCCCCTCCGGGTCAGGTCCACCTTGAAGGCGACGAAATCCCGGTCCAGCAACTGCACCACCTCGGGATAGTGAAAGGTGATCTCGTCCAGTTCCCGGCAGGGGGCGCACCAGGTGGCGTAAAAATCGATAATCACCGGCTTATGGGCCGCCTGCGCCCGGGCCCGGGCCTGATCGGAATATGGCTGCCAGCTCACTCCAGGCCCCCGCAGGACAAAAGAGCCCACGAGATAAGTGGCGATGACCACCCCCGCCACGGCTGCCGCAGTCTTGACCCAGGGGAACCCCCGGAAGGCTGCGGTGGTGCGGCTGAGCCAGCCCAGGTGGATGGCCGCGGCCAGGGCCACCCCGGCCAGGAGCAACACCCGGGCGGTTTCGGGCAGGAGGGGCCGGATAAAATACGCGGCCATGCCCAGCAGCACCCAGCCCATGAGCTGGCGCACCCACAGCAGCCACTCCCCGGACCGGGGCAGCTTGTCCAGGCTGCCGCAGAACAGGGCCAGGAAGAACAGGGGCAGCCCCAGCCCCAGGCTCAGGGTGAAGAAGACCAGGAAACCGAGCCAGGGGGAGCCCAGGCCGGCCACCCAGGTCAAGAGGCCCAGGACAAAGGGGCCGATACAGGGTGCGGCCACCACCCCCAGGGTCAGGCCCATGAACAGGCTGCCGAAATAGCCGGCATAGGATTGGGACGCGGCCTGGGTCAGGCTGCTGGGCAGCTTGAGTTCCCAGAGGCCGAAGAGGCTGGCCGCAAACGCCGCCAGGACCGCAGCCACCGTCACCAGCACCAGGGGATTTTGCAGTATGGAGCCCATAAGGCTGCCGGTTAAGGCCGCCATGACCCCCAAAGCGGTATTGGTGACCGCCAGGCCCGCTACATACAAGAGACCGTGGCCCAGCAGCCGCCCTTTACTGGCGCCGCAGTAGCCGCCGAAATAGGACACGGTGATGGGGATGATGGGATAGACGCAGGGGGTGAGATTGAGGGCCATGCCGCCGGCGAAGACTCCCAGCAGGGTCCAGACCAGGGCCCATCCCGCCAGCGGCCCGGCGTGGGGCCCCGCGGCCGGGTGTTGCAAGGTGGCGCATTCCGTACAGAGCTTCCGGCCGCTCGATTCCCAGGCCGGAGCCCCCAAAGGATCGCGCAGTACATTCTTATAACCCAGTTTGACGGCCAGCCGGGCCGCCGCATCGCTGCGGACACAGTCCGGGCCCGCGCAGTAAAAGACTATCAGCCGGGCCTTATCCGGCCCCAGCAGCTTCGCCAGGGGCGCCTGGGAGCGCCAGCGGCACCACCAGGTGGGTTCCATGGGGAAATTAACCGCACCCTGGATATAACCGCTTTGGTATTCCCAAGGCTGTCGGGTATCTACCAACAGGAACCCCTTGGGCGGGGTTTGGCAGACTTTTGCCAACTCCTCGGTGCCGATCAGGCGATACCCGCCCCGGGCGGCTTCGGTCTGAATCTCCGACATGGTGCTGGCCCGGGGCGACGGCAGGGGCCGGTAAACATACCACAGCCAGCCCAGGGTCAGGGCCGCGGCGGCCAGGCATACGACTAATCTTTTCAGGTTATTCATGGCTGCATCCAGGGTGGAGAAACGCGCGCACAAGTTTTTATTTCCACCCTGAATAAATATATGAATGATTATTTTAAAAAAAAGGGGGGTATTTCAGGAGGTGGCAGGAGATTGGGGGATCCCCCTCGCCCAGCCATTTTTGCAAAGAGGCTAGCCGGCCCCGGGAGCGACGGCCAGCAGGATTTCTTTGACCACCACCCCCAGGAGGGCCAGCACCGCATCCAGTTGCCAGAAGCGGTCCAGTTGCGAGGGCACCGTGAAGGATACCTGGGCCGGAAAATCGGCGTCCGCCTCCCAGAGAATTACTTCCACGGTCAGGCCCGGAAAGACCTGGAAGGCCAGGGCCAGGTCGCCTTTATCGACTTTTTCGGCCCCCAGGCGGCGGCCGGCTGCCGCCAAAGCGGCCGGGTCGTTACCGAAGCGCTCTTCCAGGGGCGCACCGGGAATGGCGTGCGGCCCCCGTTTTTGGAAGAACATGGTGGCCCCGGGCAATTCCAGGGGGCTGATGGGGGGCCCCAACGCCGCCTGGTCAATTAAAAGCAGGTATAGCAGGGTGACCAGGCAGCGGCGGAAGCCGGGTTCCTCCTCCGCGGCGTCTGCCAGAAAAATCCGTTGTTGCTTTAGATCCGCCACCAGTTCCCGGTTGAAATAGGGGGCCCGGAAGACCTGCTGGTGACGCCGGACTCCAGTGCGGCGGAAGATGTCCTCCGGATCGGCCTGGACCAGGTCCCGCCAAAATTTTTCGTCAACTTCGGAGCAGCGATCATAAGGCATAGGATGACCTCTCTCTGCGTCCTCTGCGTCTCTGCGGCGTTCTTCCCTCGCAGGTTAACCGCAGAGACGCTGAGAGCGCAGAGAAAAGATTTTTGCAAGAATCCAGGTGTATTCTTGATATTTATTCTTCCCCCGGGTTAAGGAGGAAGGCTTCCACGAAGCCGTCCAGGTCGCCGTCCAGGACCGCGTCCACGTTGCCCGCTTCGTGTTTGGTGCGGTGGTCTTTCACCAGGCGGTAGGGCTGCAGGGTGTAGGAGCGGATCTGGCTGCCCCAGGCGATCTCCTTCTGGGATTCCTGGAGTTCCGCCTTCTTTTCCTCCCGTTTCCGCTGCTCCAGATTGTACAGCCGGGCCCGGAGCACCTTCATGGCCAACTCCTTGTTGCGGTGCTGGGACCTTTCCGTCTGGGAAGAGACGACGATGCCCGTGGGCAGGTGGGTGAGGCGCACCGCGGAGCTGGTCTTATTGACGTGCTGGCCCCCGGGGCCGCTGGCCCGGAAGGTGTCGATGCGCAGGTCCTTTTCGTTGATCTCGATGTCGATGCGGTCATCCACCTCCGGCAGCACCTGCACCGCGGCAAAGGAGGTGTGGCGGCGGCCGGACGCGTCAAAGGGGGAGATGCGCACCAGGCGGTGGATGCCGGTTTCGCTCTTGAAATAACCGTAGGCAAAGGGACCGGACGCAGTGAAGGTGACGCTCTTGATCCCGGCTTCGTCCCCGGGGAGCAGGTCTATGGTCTCGGTCTTAAAACCCTTGCGTTCCGAGTAGCGCAGATACATGCGCAGGAGGATTTCGGTCCAGTCCTGGGCCTCGGTGCCCCCAGCGCCCGCGTGGATGGTGATGATGGCGTTCTTTTGATCTGCTTCGCTGCCCAGGAGCAGCCGCAGCTCCCAATCCTGGAAGGTCTTTTCCAGGTTGGCCAGGTCCTTGACCACCTCTCTGAGAGCGGCGTCGTCGTCCTCCTCCTGGGCCAATTCCAGGAAGATCTCCAGATCGTCCACTTCCTTGACCCGCTGCTGCCACTCCTCCACCGCCTGCAGCAGCGCGCTCCGTTCCTTAAGAATTTCCGCGGCCCGGGCCTGGTCCTCCCAGAACTCCGTTTGCGCCATTAATTCATCCAGGTGTTTGAGCCTGGTCTGTTTCCCAGCCAGATCAAAGATGACCTCGGAGGACAGCCAATCTGTCCTTAAATTCCTGCAATTTCTCTTTGACTTCCGTTAAATCCGGTAACATGGTCACCTCCTGGGGATTACCATTGCAAATTAATTCCTTGAAAAAATTGGTAGTTGCAGTCTTGCCTCTCCTGGAGGCTGACTGCAACCAGGAAAATACAAAATATGTTTATCAATAAATTTATCAGAAAAACCGCAGAGAGAAAATAGGAGGAATGAAGCGGGCGCAGCAGAGCAGGCCCAGCAGCGCCAGAATCTCCAGGACCTCATTGGTCGCGCCCAGGACGTCGCCGGTGACGCCCCCCAATTTTTTCTGGAAATAAAGGCTTAACAGCCAGACCACCCCCGCGGCCAGGGCCAGAACCAGCAGACCGCCCGCCCGGGCGATGAGAAACGCCAGGACTGCGGCGCTTAAGCTGGCCCCCAGCAGCACCCGGCCGGTGACGCCCAGGGTCATGGCCTGGCCCAGCCCCCCTTCCGGCCGGGCATATGGGGACAGGTACGCCAGGAAAACCATACCCCAGCGGCTGAGTACCGGAAAGAGGATGAGTACGGGGATTCCGGCTTTATCCCCACAGGCCAGAAACAGGGTGAATTTCAGGAGCAGCACCAGAAAGAGGCTCATGGCCCCGAATGCGCCCAGGCGGGAGTCTTTCATGATGGCCAGGCGCTCCTGGGGGGTTTTGCCGCCCCCCAGGCCGTCCACGGTATCTGCCAGGCCGTCCAGATGGAGCCCCCTGGTGGCCAGAACCGTCATGACCAGAAGCAGAGCCGCGGCCAGCGGTAGGATGAATATATGGAAAAGCCACATCCCGGCCCCAAACCCCAGCCCCAGGATCAGCCCCACCCAGGGGAACCAGAACATGGAGCGGGCCAGATCCCGGGGACCCACCTCCCCCAGGCCGCGCCAGGGCAGCACGGTGAGAAAAGTCAGGGCCAGGGGGAAAGTGCTGCTCACGATTCCTTCCCGGATACTCCTGCTTCAGCGAAGGTGGCCATCTCTTTATAGATCTTAACGCCCGCTTCCAGCATATCCATCCCCAAGGCCGCGCCGGTGCCTTCTCCCAGGCGCAGATGAAAATTGAACAGAGGCGTCAGGCCCAGGGTCTCCAGCATGAGCGGGTGTCCCGCCTCCACCGACCGGTGGGCCGCGATCAGGTAATCGGTGACCGCGGGGACCATAGCCGCGGCCACCAGCGCGCCCGCGGTGGCGATGAAGCCATCCAGCACCAGGGGCCGCTGGGCTGCGGCCGCACCCAGGATCAGCCCGGCGATCCCCCCGATCTCCAGGCCCCCCACCTTGGCCAGGGCCTCCAGGGGTTCATTGGGGTCGGGCTTATGCAGCTCCAGGGCCCGGTTGATGACCGCCACCTTGTGGCGCCAGGCGTCGTCGCCGATGCCGGTGCCCTTGCCGGTGACCGTACTGGCCGGTTTGCCGGTGAAAATCGCGCCCAGGGCCGCGGCCGGCGTGGTGTTGCCGATGCCCATGTCGCCTGCGGCCAGGACGTCTGCACCCCCGGCGACGGCCGCCTGAGCCCGCTCCACCCCCACCATTATGGACTGCACGGCCTCTTCCACGGTCAGGGCCGGCTCCCGGGCCATATTGCGGGACCCATAGGCCACCTTCCGGGAGATGAGCCCCGGCACCTGGCCAAAATCGTAATTAACGCCGATGTCCACCACCTCTACTGCCGCGCCCACGTGCCGGGACAGGACATTGATCCCCGCACCGCCGCGGAGGAAATTCAGGACCATCTGCGGGGTGACCTCCTGGGGATAGGCGCTCACCCTTTCCGCCACCACCCCGTGATCCGCGGCGAAAACTACCACCTGCTTCTTTTCCAAGGGCGGGAAGAGTTCCCCGCGGATGGCCACATAGCGGGCGGCCAGCTCTTCCAAACGGCCCAGGCTGCCGGGCGGCTTGGTGAGGGAGTCCAGGCGCGCCTGGGCCTGGGCCAGCAAAGCGGGGTCCACGGGTTTGATCTGGGAGATTATTTGGGACAAATCCTTCGTCATTCTATGAATTCCTTAGGGGTCTTTATTATTTATTGAGCGTCAGACCTGCTCACGTCTGCTCACCGCTCGCCGCTAACTCCTTTAAGCACCAGGGGCAGGCCCGCGGCCACCAGGACCACCAGGTCGGCGATGCCGGCCACCTGCTGGTGCAGCATCCCGGCCAGGTCCCGGAACGCCCGGGCCAGGGCGTTTTCCGGCACGATGCCCCAGCCCACCTCATTGCTCACCAGGATGGTGGGGGTGCGGGCAGCGGCCAGGGTTTTCGTCAGCCGCGCGCACTCCGCCTGGATGCCGGCTCGGTTTGCGCCTTCCCGGGTCAGCAGATTGGTCAGCCACATGGTGAGGCAGTCCACCAGCACCACTCCATACCCCGGGGGCGGCGCGGCCAAAAAATCCGGCAAATCCAGGCACAACTCTCGGGTTTCCCAGTCCGGCCCCCGCTCTCGTTGATGATTGTCTACGCGAGCTTGCATTTCTGCATCCCTGGGCTCGCAGGTAGCCACAAACAGACGGGGCTGGGGAAATCCTGCGGCCAGGCTCAAGGCATAGCCGCTCTTGCCGCTTTTGGCTCCACCCAGGACCAGAGCCAGACGGAATGAGGAGAGAATGGTTTTCATTCTTTACAAGTTATAAAATCTCTTACCTAAGCATGTTTACCTATCTGAAAAACGCCAACTTGTCCAGGGGGGTTCCCATTGACCGGTGTCTGAGAATATGCTTAACTTCCGCCATGTTGGCGCAAATGCGCCCTTTTAAGAAAATTATTGACAAAGAAATCAGAATTTATCCGATTTTCAAGATGAAAACCACCTGCTAACGTGAAAATATAGGCATTCCTTCTGAGGATAAAGATGGCACCGATAGGAATGACCAGCCACAGCACCATCTCCAGTCTCGGATCAGTGTTCCAAATTTTTTCCGCGCCAAGGAGTGAGCCTGATGAATTTCAGTTTAACACCGGAACAAGACGCAATCCAGCAGAAGGCCCGGGTCGCGGCCCAGGAAGTGAAGGCCAGGGCCCGGGACTATGACCGGCAAGGCCGCTTTCCCCAGGAGATCCTGGAAATTTGGGCCCGGGAAGGCTTCTTCGGGGTTTCTCTGCCCCGGGAATACGGCGGCCGCGGCGGGGACTATATCTCTTATGCCCTGGCCCAGATGGAGCTGGCCCAGGCCTGTCCCTCTTCCGCGCTCATGCTCCATGTCAATCACGCCATCGTGGGCATGGGCTTTAGCCTATTCGGCACGGCAGACCAGAAGCGCCGCTTTCTGCCGCCGATGGCCCGGGGCGAGGTCCTGGCCGCTTTCGCCCTGACCGAACCCCAGGCCGGTTCGGACCCCGCCCGTCTCCAAACCGCGGCCTCCCGGGAAGGCGACGGCTGGGTCCTTTCCGGGGAGAAGAATTTCGTCTCTTCCGGACAGGCGGCCCACTTTGCCCTGGTGGCCGCGCGCAGCGATCTCCAGGCCGCCCCTCATAAAGGCATCAGCCTGTTCATTGTGGATCTCAAAAAGACTCCGGGGGTGAAGGTGGGTGCGGTGGAGGAAAAAATGGGGCTGGTGGGGGCCCCATCCGTGTCTCTGCATTTTGACCGCGCGCCTTTGCCCCCTGACGCCGTTTTGGGGGAGGCCAATAATGGTCTGAAGCTGGCCCTGGCCCTCATGGACCACGCCCGGGTGGGGGCTGCGGCCATCGCTGTGGGCGTGGGCCGGGCCGCCCTGTCGGAAGCCCTAAAATACGCCCGGAGCCGGGAGCAGTTCGGCCAACCCCTGGCGCAATTCCAGGCCATTCAATGGAAGCTGGCGGACCTGGCCACGGACCTGGAAGCCGCGTCTTTACTCACCCTCAAGGCCGCCTGGCTCAAGGACCAGGGCCGACCCTTCACCGCCGCGGCGGCCATGGCCAAGAAGTTCGCCACGGACACGGCTATGGCCGCGGCCCAGGAAGGGCTGCAAATCCTGGGGGGCTACGGCTACCTCAAGGACTACCCCCTGGAGCGCCTCTTCCGGGACGCCCGGGCCGGGCAGATCTACGAAGGCACCAACGAAATCATGCGTTTAATCATCGCCAGGGATTTGCTGAAGGGGGAGTGAAAAGTGCTATCCGGAAGCTTCTTATACTCCCCCCTTTGAAAAAGGGGGGTTGGGGGGGATTTCGGGGCCTCCGCAAATCCCCCTAAGTCCCCCTTTTTCAAAGGGGGACTTTAAAGACTTCTGCCTGAAATCAGTTTCTGGATGAACAATGAATTAGGGGCAGGCGCCTTACCGAAAACCGAAAACCTTCCTTTACTTCCACACCCCGTCAATGGCCGCTTGGCATTTGGGGCATTTGCCGTCCTGGAGATAATAACGCCGGATAGTGTAGCCCAGGCGCTCGATGAGCAGCTCCTGGCAGGCGTAGCAGTAGGTGTTTTCCGTCCCCTCCAGGATGCCGGGGATATTGCCGGTATAGACATAACGCAGGCCCGCCTGGAGGCCGATGTCCCGGGCCTTTTTCAGGGTTTGGGGCGGCGTCCGGGGCCGGTCCATCATCTTGAAGGTGGGGTGGAAGGCGGTGACGTGCCAGGGGATGCCCAGGTCTACGTCCTTGATAAACTGGGCGATTTCCGTCAATTCCTGGTCCGAGTCATTGTGGCCGGGGATCACCAGGGTGGTCACTTCCACCCAGACTCCGGCCTTTTTGAGGCGGGGGATGGTGTCCAGCACCGGCTGCAGCCGGGCCTTGCAGACCTTGCGGTAGAAATCGTCCCAAAAGCTCTTCAGATCCACGTTGTCGGCGTCAATAAATTCGCTCAAAGCCGTGGCGGACTGAGGGGTCATGAAGCCGTTGGAGACAAAGACGTTCTTGAGGCCGTGCTCCCGGGCCAGGCGGGCCGTGTCCTGGGCAAATTCCAGGAAGATGGTGGGCTCGGTGTAGGTATAGGAGATGCTGGCCGAATGGCTGGCCAGGGCGTCCCCCACCACGTCTTCCGGAGTGCGCTCTTCGCCGATGATCCGTCCCTGGTGCACCCGGGGGTACTGGGAAATGTCGTAATTCTGGCAATGCAGGCACATAAAGTTGCAGCCAACGGTGGCGATGGAAAAAGAACGGGTGCCGGGAAGGAAGTGAAAGAGAGGCTTCTTTTCGATAGGGTCCACGTTTTGGGCCACCAGCCGGCCATAGGACAAAGTATAGAGGGTGCCTTCCCGGTTTTCCCGCACGTGGCAGATGCCCCTTTTGCCCGGATCGATCTTGCACTCATGGGCGCACAGGTGGCATTGGACCTTCTGGTCTGCCTTTTTTTCATAAAATCTGGCTTCCTGCATCTTTCCTCCCTCCCCTAAACGATTTATATATCCTGGGAGGACGGATGTAAAGAAGACAGCAGCCGGTGGGGCAAGGAGCGGGGAAAAAGCTATCAGCTATCAGCCAAAAGCCGATATAGTTCTCTGAAAAAGTTCCGAGCGGTACGCACAGGCTTTCCAGCCTGTGCGAAGCGGGCGAGGACGCCCGTCCTCCGAACCTTGCATAATTTCTAGCTGGGCCGCAGGCTCATGAGCCTCGGCCCGGAACTGAATTTAATCAAGGCCAGGGATTTGCCTTCATCTCTAGTATTTTTTAAAGCTGAAAGCTGATGGCTGAAAGCTGACAGCTTCTTCCCATCCCTTGCCCCGCTCAGGTATTTATGGTAAGGAATTAGGAAATGGTGGGCGTAGCTCAGACGGTAGAGCACCGGGTTGTGGCCCCGGTTGTCGCGGGTTCAAGTCCCGTCGCTCACCCCAATGACGTAAAAGGGTTAGCCAAAAAAGGCTGACCTTTTTTATTGCCTAACCCTAATCGCAGCCTTCCAAACCTGGGCCAGCCGGAGGCAGAAGCGCAATGGCAGACACCGACTCGCGTGCCGGGCATCTGGCCCAAGAAGTGGAGAAGCTCCGCCGGGAGATCGCCCGGTTGCAAGCTGTGACCGCTCAGAACGGGCAGATGGAGGCTAATATTGTCGGCCTTACCCCGCCTCTTATGCCTCAATCCAATTATGGTTATGCCGCTGGGAGCGGACCATGCATGAAATTCTCCTGTGGGTAATCCTGGGTATAGCCGCCGCGACCGCGATCCTGGTCGTTGTCTCCATGATCCGGGCCGGCAAAATTTCTGCAGGCGTGGGCAAGGAAGTGCGGGAGGAGCTGCGTCTCAGCCGGGAAGAAGCCCGGGGCGCGGGCCGGGAACTGCGGGAAGAAGTCTCAGGGGGCCTGAAATCCACCTACGACGTGCTGGCCAAGACCCTGGAGGGCCTGGGCAAGCTGCAACAGACGCAATTGGAAGGGATGACGAAGCAGCTGACGGAACTCATTAATTCCAACCAGACGGCCCTGGACCGCGTCCGGCTCACTTTCGACTCCCGGGTGAAGGAGCTGCAGGAGGGCAATGAAAAAAAGCTGGACGAGATGCGGAAAACGGTGGACGAGAAGCTGCACGACACCCTGGAAAAGCGCCTCGGCGAGTCCTTCAAACTGGTGAGCGAGAGGTTGGAGGCCGTGCACCAGGGCTTAGGCGAAATGCAGCATCTGGCCACGGGGGTGGGAGACCTCAAACGGGTCCTGGTCAACGTCAAAGCCCGGGGCACCTGGGCCGAGGTGCAGCTGGGGGCGATCCTGGAGCAAATCCTCACCCCGGAGCAATTCGCCCGGAACGTCCGGGTGAAGGCCGACTCCTTGGAGGTGGTGGAATATGCCGTGCGCCTGCCGGGCCCCAAGGATGAGCCCGAAGTCTGCGTCTGGCTGCCCATTGACTCGAAGTTTCCCCAAGAGGATTACCTGCGCCTCCATGAGGCCGCCGACAAAGCCGATCCCGCGGCCGTCCAGGCGGCCACGGAGGCCCTGGCCCGCACCGTGCGCGCCGCGGCCAAGGACATCCATGATAAATATGTCAGCCCCCCTGGCACCACCGATTTTGCCATCATGTTCCTGGCCACGGAGGGCTTGTATGCGGAAGTTCTGCGGCAGCCGGCCCTGGTGCAGGACCTCCAGCACCGCTTCCGGGTGGTGGCGGCCGGCCCGACCACCCTGGCTGCGATTTTAAGCAGTCTGCGCATGGGCTTCCAGACTCTGGCCATAGAGCAGCGGGCGGTAGAGGTATGGAGGGTCTTGGCCGCGATAAAAACCGAATTCGGTAAGTTCGGCGAGGTTCTGGACAAGGTCAAGCGCCATCTCTCCACCGCCAGCCGTACCATTGAAGATACCGGCAGGCGCAGCCGGGCCATAGAGAAAAAGCTCCGGTCCGTGGAGAAACTGCCGGAACCGGAAGCCTTGGAGATTCTCGCCTTGCCGGCAACCAACGAGGAAGATGAAGGGGAAGATAAGGGCGTGGAGGAAGCGGCCACAGAATCCAGGTAGAAATAGGATAATGTGAGTTGATGGGGGGGGCACCAGGGAACAGTAATCAGTAATCAGTAATCAGTGATCAGTGACCAGTATTCAGAGCGATACCATTGACTGTGGTCTACTGATTACCGGCCACTTCTAAGCGCATCAACTTATGGATTCATCAACCCAAATCGCCACACTGGGCCGTCTTTGCGGCATTGCCCCGGAGTATTGGGACAACTTCGGGGTGAAGCGGCATACCTCTCTGGCCACTTATCAGGCCCTGCTCACGGCCATGGGGGTGCCCTGGGAGGAGCCGGAGCAGGTGTCCCGGGAAATTGCCCGCTGCCGCGGTCGGCCCTGGGCGGGGCTGGTGGATCCGGTGACCGTGGTCTTTGCCGGCTCCGAACCCCTGTGGCTGGTCGTGGCCCCCTGGACGCCGGCGCCGGAGCTGGCCCCCATGCGGCTGCGGATGGTGCTGAAAGACGAGGCAGGCCGGGAATCCGCCTGGGACAGCCTCCTGCCCGGTTCTCCACCCCTGGCGCGCCGGGCCGTGAATGACCCTCTTCTGGGCAAGGGCTTCCGGACCCGCCTGGAGCTGCCTCTTCCTGCCGGGCTCCAACCCGGGTACTATGACGTGGTTTTGGAGGTGGAAGGAAGGGAGCGGGGAGGGACCCGCCTGATCGTGGCTCCGCCTCGGGCCTATGCCCCGCCTTTTCTGGCGCAAGGACAACGGGTTTGGGGGCTGAACCTGCCCCTCTACGCCCTGAAAAGCGGGCGTAACGGGGGGATCGGCGATTTTACCGATCTTCAGGAAATGGTTGACTGGGCCGGAGAATTGGGGGCCGCGTTTGTGGGGGTGAATCCCCTGCATGCCCGTTCCCCGGGGCAGCAGATTGAGCCCAGCCCTTATTCCCCCAGCAGCCGGGTCTTTCGGGATTTCTTGTATCTGGACCCGGAGGGGGTGCCCGAGTATCAGGACTGTGAGGCGGCCCAATACCTCTGGGCCGACGTGGCGGCCCAGGCGCTGAAGATCGGGGTCCAGGCCGCGCCCCTGGTGGATTATACCGCGGTCTACCGCCTCAAAAGGCCGATTTTCGGCCTCCTCTACCAGACTTTTCTGGAGCGGCACGGGCCCCCGGAGCAGCCCCGGACCGGCCGGGGCCGGGAATTTCGCGGTTTTCTCGACGCAGGCGGGTTGGCCCTGCAGCGGTTCGGGCAATATTGCGCCCTGGCGGAGTCCTTGGGCGGCGGTGACTGGCACGGCTGGCCCCGGGAATACCAGGACCCGGAGAATCCGGCGGTCACTGCTTTTGCCCGGAAAAACCGGGAGAACATCCAGCTCCACCAATATCTGCAATGGCTGGTGACCGCACAATTGGAGGGAGTCCAGGCCCGGGCCCGGCAGCGGGGCCTGGCCATCACCCTTTATCAGGATCTGGCCCTGGGCGCGGTGGGAGCGGAAACCTGGGGCCACCCCCAGCTCTTCGCTCCCGGAGTTTCCCTGGGGGCTCCCCCGGACGCGTTCAATCCCCGGGGGCAGAATTGGGGGCTGCCGCCCCTGATTCCCGAGCGGTTGCGTCAGGACGGCTACCGGTTGTTCATCGGCCTCCTGCGGGCCAATCTGCCGGTGGACGGTTTGTTGCGGGTGGACCACATCCTGGGGCTCTTCCGCCTCTTTTGGATTCCCCAGGGCCGGGAGGCCGCATCCGGGGCCTATGTGCACTATCCCAGCCAGGAGCTGCTGGCGGTGCTCGCCCTGGAAAGCCAGCGGCGCCGCGCCCTGATCATCGGCGAAGACCTGGGCACCGTGCTCCCCCGCACCCGCCGGGAACTGGCCCGCCGGGGAATTTTGTCCTACCGGGTCTTCTACTTTGAGCGCACCGGGGACGGCAACTTCAAGGCCCCGGCCGATTACCCCCCCAACGCCATGGCCGCGGTCACTACCCACGATCTGCCCACCCTGACCGGTTACTGGCAGGGGGAAGACATCAGGCTGAAGAGTACCTTGGGCCTTTATCCTGACCCTGGCCTGGCCGCGGCCGATGCCGAGAACCGGCCCCGGGACCGGCAGCGCCTGCTCCAAACCCTGGGACTGGAAGGGCAAGATTTGGAGGGAGAGGCACTACCCTCAAACCCACCCGAGGAGAACGCAGGTAGTGCCGCGGCGGCAGCCTGTCCTGAGGCTGTGCGGTTCGGGGTCCTGGAATATCTGGCCCAGAGCCGGGCGGCCCTGCTGGAAGTGCGCCTGGAAGAGATTTTCGGGGTGCCTGAGCAACAGAACCTCCCCGGCACCATCGACCAGTACCCCAATTGGCGCCGGAAACTGCCCCTGAGCGTCCAGGAGATGCGGCAGCGCCCCGAAGGCGCCCGCCTGGCCGCCCGGCTGCGCAAGTATAGGTCAGTGAGCAGAAAGCAGTAAGCAGTGGTCAGAAAAAACATGGTATTTTAAGTCCCCCTTTGCAAAAGGGGGATTTGAGAGGCGTATAAAATCCCCCCTAACCCCGCTTTTGCAAAGGGGGGGATGAGAACCTCATCTAATCCCGGCTAACAAGCTAATTATTCAACCATCTGATGGTTTTTGAACTTTGAACTTTGAACCTGGAACTGTCCTATCGAGGTGACCATGCCTGGACCGACCTTGATCTACAACCTGTTTCCGCCCCTGGTGGGGCCCATTCCCCGGTGGGAGAAGCATCTGGAGCGCCTCGCGGCCATGGGTTTCACCTGGATTTACCTGAATCCCATCCACACTCCCGGCCTGTCCGGTAGCCTTTATGCGGTCAAGGACTATTTCGGCATCAACCCGTTATTTTATCCGGAAACCGGCAAGGACCCGGAAAAGGCCCTGGCCCACTTTATCAAGGAGGCGGGCCGCCGGGGCCTGCGGGTGATGCTGGACCTGGTGATCAATCACACGGCCATCGACTCCCCCCTGGTGACGCAACACCCCGAGTGGTACGCCAAAGATGAACAGGGGCGGATCAAGCATCCCGGGGCCATTGACCCCGCGGACGCCCGGAAAGTCACGGTCTGGGGCGACCTGGCGGAATTGTGGTATTGGCCGCCGCCGGACCCGGAGGGCCTGCTGCAATTCTGGGAAAAGGTGCTGGCCCATTATATCCGCCTGGGAATCTCGGGCTTCCGGGCCGATGCCGCCTATAAGATCCCCGGAGATTTTTGGGAGCGCGTGATTGCCGCGGCCCGCCAGGTGGACCCCAGGGTGAAGTTCTTTGCCGAGACCCTGGGCTGCCGCCTGGAGGAGTGTGGCCAACTCTCCTCCTCCGGCTTCAACTTCCTCTATAACAGCTCCAAGTGGTGGGATTTTCAGGCAGACTGGTGCCTGGAGCAGTATAACCGCTTCCGCCACCTGGCCCCCTCCATCAGCTTTCCCGAAACCCACGACACCCCGCGTCTGGCCGCGGAGGCCCACGGGGCCATGGAAGTGGCCCGGCAGCGCTATCTCTTTGCCGCGTTTTTCTCCACCGGCTTGATGGTGCCCATGGGATACGAGTTCGGCTTTCAGAAGCACCTGCACGTGGTCAACACCCGGCCCCAGGATTGGGAGACCCCCAGCTATGACTTGAGCAATTACCTCGCCGGGGTCAACCGCATGAAAAAGGGCTGCCCGGTGCTCCTGGAAGAAGGGCCGATGCTCCGGGTCAACTCCCCGGGGGAGCCGGTGGTCCTGCTGCTCAAATCCCGGGAAAAACAGCGGGGCCGGGTCCTGGCGGTGATCAACGCCACCCGGGAGGTCCAGGTCGCAGCGATTCCCGACCTGGCGGCCTCTTTGGGGAAACCCCGCCGGGCCTGGCAGGACCTGACGCCGGACATGGTGCCCCTGAAGCTGCAAAAGACCATGGATTTCCCCTTACTGCCGTCCCGGATGCGGCTGTTCTATAACCCTGAGGCACCTCCTCTGCCTAATGAGGGGATGAAATGATAGTTAGGGGAGGAGGACGGAAATGTGAGCAGTAAGCTGTGAGCAGTGAGCAGAAAAAGCATATAGAGGGGTCTTGTCTTTACTGCTCACTGATCACCATCACCCCGGCTCATCCTTACAAACCCCACGTTGAAGGAGCCCCATTGACCCAAGCCCTGGCAGGATACAACGAGTACGGCCTCTTCCTGGCCACGGACAGCCGCGCCACCCGCTTTGACGCCGCGGGCCGGGGGGAATTTTTTAATGTGCCCAAGCTATTCCCCCTGGGGCGAAACTGCGCTATCCTGAGTGGCGGCGCGGGGGTCAGTGCGCCTCTGTCCTTGGCCCTGCGCCGGGAAATCGAGCGCCGCCGGGGATTGGAGGACCTGGAGGAGATTGCCGAATTTGCTACCCTCTTTCTCTCCCGGGGTTATGACCTCCACTTGCAAAAGCACGGCCCGGAGCCCGAGGGCTTCCGCTACCTCTATTTCATCCTGGCGGGATATGGACCGGACCAGCCGCCCCCCGGTTTCCAACTGCTGCTGTTGGGAAGTGAAGAAAACGAACTGCCCCTGCGCCCGGCGCCGGTAAGCAACCTGGTGGTCATGCCCCGGAACTTGGGCATGGAGATGCGGCTTTTTCAGGCCCTGGCGGCAGGTTCGCCCCCGGACCGATTGCTGGCAATGAGCCAGGAATTTCTGGAAAAACAGGCGCAGCTCAAGGAGGAGGTGGGACCGCCATATTATTACGCCATCATAACTCCTGAAGGATATCGAAATGTCACCCTCGGATAAGGAGATGGGTATGTCAGAACCAGGTAGAATTCCCAAAGGACGGGACAAAGAGGCAGACTATGAGAGCTATAAGATCTTGTTGGATCTCTGGAAAGGTGAAAATCCCATCAAGACCACCAAGCTCCAGGTGCTGTTAGCCGTCAATGCTCTGCTGGTTTCTGCCATTAACGTTTCCGGGGGATTCACGGCAGACAAATGGGTGGTTTATACCGCCGGGGCGGTTTTTAGTGCAATTTGGACGTTTTCGATAGGCAGGACCTCTCTTTTTCAGGATATTTGGCAAGTGAAAATGTTGGAACTGCAAAATCATTATCCAGATGACCCCCGTTTTTCCATTCTCGAAACTTCGGAGCAGAGGAAAAAAGCACGTTGGTGGGTGCGCATCTTTGGCGGCATTCCGTCCCGCTGGTATCTTCTTTTCTCCCCGTTTCTCCTTGCGGTTGCCTGGCTGGTGATATTGATTGTCACGCGATAACCGACCAATGCCGTCAGGATGAGGGAATAAAAAACCGGTTCAATCAATATTAATGCTACTCCGAAACAACCTTTAACCATAAAGGAGCAGCTCATGCACAAAGCCATGCTCTTGGTCATGGATGGCCTGGGAGACCGGCCCATCAAGGATTTGGGGTGGCTGACCCCTCTGGAAGCGGCCCGTACCCCCAACCTCGACACCCTGGCCACCCGGGGGGTGTGCGGCGTCATGAACGCCATCGGCCTGGGGCTGCGCCCTGGCAGCGACACCAGCCATCTGGCTATTCTCGGCTACGACATCGACCAATACTACACCGGCCGGGGCACCATCGAAGTGGCGGGTTTGGGCATGGAACTGGAAGAAGGCGACGTGGCCTTCCGGGGCAACCTCGGCACGGTGGATGAAAACCTGGTGGTCACGGACCGCCGGGCCGGGCGGATCAGTGATACCGGTCCCTTTGTCCAGGAGCTGAACGGCCTCCATTATCAGGGCATTACCATGCTGGCCCAACCCGGCACCGGCCACCGGGTCGGCGTCATCCTTCGGGGCCCGGGTCTGAGCAGCCTCATCAGCGACAATGACCCCCATGAAGTGGGTGTCAAGGTGCACGCCGCCCTTCCCCTGGAGGACTCGAAAAAGGCGGCCTTCACTGCCCATGTGCTCAACCATTTCCTCACCGAAGCCCACCGCCTTCTGAAAAATAACCCTCTCAATGTGGAACGCCTCAAGCAGGGCAAACCTGCGGCCAATTATCTCCTGGCCCGGGGCGCGGGCTATTACAAGAAGATCGAGCCTTTTGAAAAGCGCTATGGCCTTCGGGCCTGCGCCATTGCCGGGGGCGGTTTATACAAGGGCCTCGGTGCCTTCACCGGCATGGACGTATTTAAGGTCTCCGGAGCCACGGGCCTGCCTGATACCGACATCGCCGCCAAGTTTAAGGCCGCGCTCCACGCCTTGCAAGGTACCTACGACTTCGCTTTTGTCCATGTCAAGGCCACTGACACCTACGGGGAAGACGGAGATTATCGGGGCAAACTCGCCTTTATCGAGCGGATCGACGCCGCGGCCGGGCTCCTCCTGGATGCGCCCTTCCTCCTGGCGGTGACCGCTGACCACTCCACCCCTTGCGCCCTGAAGCGCCACTCCGGGGACCCGGTGCCCCTGATGATGATCGGCGAGGGCCTGGTGCGCACGGACCACATCACCACCTTTGGCGAACGTTCCTGCGCCCGGGGCGGCCTGGGGCGGCTCACGGGGCTGCAGGTGATGCCGGAGATTATCAATTTGTTGGGATTATCAAGGCTGATTGGAGACTAGGCGAAGCTGTCAGCTTTCAGCGGCTAGCCTTAAAAGGCTGAGAATTATTTTGGGGAGAACGGAGCATCATCAGGGCGGGGTCTGACCAATGCCATTTCCCTCCCCCTGCACCTATGAAACCGGATGACACTTCTACTTCTTTTAGCTGAAAGCTGACCGCGGCAAATTATACCATGGACCTCACCACCCTCATCCAACAGCTCATCAACGGCCTCTCCCTGGGCTCGCTTTATGCCCTCATCGCCATCGGCTACACCATGGTCTACGGCATCCTCAGGCTCATCAACTTCGCCCACGGGGACCTGCTCATGGTCGCGGCCTATATCGGCGTCATGGGGGTGGGGCTCTTTAGCTGGCCCTGGCCGGTGGCCTTCGGCCTGGCCGTGGGCCTGACGGGCCTCCTGGGAGTATTGTTGGAACGGGGCGCCTACCGGCCCTTGCGCCGCGCCCCCCGCATTTCCTTGCTGATTTCCGCCATCGCCGCCTCGTTTCTGTTGGAAAATCTGGCCCTGGTGCTGGCCGGGGGCCGGTCCCAGCCCTTTCCCGCGCCCGCGCTTTTTACCGGCGTCTGGCATTGGGGCGGGCTCTTCATCCCCCGCCTCAGCCTGTTGATCCCGGCAGCCACCGCGGTCCTCCTGGCCCTCCTCTTCTTCATCGTCTACCGCACCCGAATCGGCCGGGCCATGCGGGCCATCTCCTGGAGCCTGGAAACCACTTCACTCCTGGGGATCAACGTCAACCGCATCATCTCTTTTACCTTCCTGGTGGGGTCGCTTCTGGCCGGGGCCGGGGGCCTGCTCTGGGCCATGAAATACCCCCAGGTCAACCCCTTCATGGGTATCCTGCCGGGCCTCAAGGCCTTTATCGCCGCGGTCCTGGGGGGGATCGGCAATCTCGCGGGGGCCGTGGTGGGCGGCTTGCTGCTGGGGCTCCTGGAGATCCTCATTGTCGCCCTGTTTCCGTCCTGGAGCGGCTACCGGGACGCCCTGGCCTTCGGGTTGCTGATCATCCTCCTCCTGGTCCGCCCCACCGGCCTGATGGGAGAGACACTGGGGGAGGAGAAACTTTAAAAACAGGGGCCAGGGATCAGGGATTAGGGGCCAGATGTTGACGGCTATTAGGCGGTTAAAAATGCTTTTGGGCCGGTGGCAACCAGCTCTTATCCCCCCCTTTGAAAAAGGGGGGTTAGGGGGGATTTGGTAAGCGCTGGAGAACACGATAAATCCCCCTTTTTCCTAAGCGGACTTTAAATATATTAGATTTTTGGTGAGCCAGGGCCTAATGAGGAACTCTATCAACTGACCCCTGAGGAGTATTGGCCATTCGCAAAGTCTTTCTCAATATCGCCGCTTTGGCTCTCCTGGCCCTCCTGCTGGCGGCCGCGAACCGCTGGGGTGACGAATACCAGGTGCGGCTGCTGAACAACATCGCGGTCTTCATCATCCTGGCGGTGAGCTACAATCTGATCAACGGCGTCTGCGGCCAGCTCCATCTGGGGCCCAATGCCTTTATCGCGCTGGGGGCTTACACGGCTGCGCTCCTGACCCTGCCTCCTGCCGAAAAGGCGGCCAATTTCCTGATTACCCCCCTCTATTGGCCCCTGAGCCAGATCACCCTGCCTTTTCCCCTGGCACTGCTGGCCGGCGGGCTGGTGGCCGCGGCCTGCGGCTTTCTCACCGGTTTCCCGGTCTTCCGGGTACGCGGGGATTATCTGGCCATCGTCACCCTGGGTTTCGGGGAGGTGGTGCGGGTGCTGGCCAACAACCTCCAGGGGCTGACCAACGGCTCCCTGGGGTTGACGGGCCTGATTCCCTACACCAACCTCTGGTGGTCCTGGGGGGCGGCGGTGGCCACGGTGGCCTGCATCACCGCCCTGGTAAATTCCGGTTACGGCCGAGCCTTGAAGGCCATCCGGGATGATGAAACCGCGGCCCGGGCCATGGGCCTAAATACTTTCCGCCACCTGCTGCTGGCGTATATCCTCAGCGCCTTTTTCTTCGGGGTGGGGGGCGGGCTGCTGGCCCACTTGATCACCACCATCTCCCCGTCGTTCTTCAATTTTTTTCTCACCTTTAACCTGTTGATTATCATTGTCGTGGGGGGCCTGGGGTCCACCACCGGCGCGGTCCTCGCCGCCATCCTCTTCACCGTGGCCGGGGAATGGCTGCGGGTGGTGGAGGAGCCCCAGGTGCTCCTGGGGCTGCACATCCCCGGCATCCCCGGCATGCGCATGGTCATCTTTTCTCTGCTGCTATTATTGGTGATTATTTATTTCCGGCGGGGTCTGTTGGGCCGCCGGGAATTTTCCTGGGAAGGTTTGAAGCGCTTTTGGCGTCGTTATAAATATGATGCTGCTTGAAACCCGCAATTTAGGCAGGAGCTTCGGGGGCCTCCTGGCCCTGGAGGAGCTTAATCTTAAGATTCCCGAGTGCGGCCTCCACGGTCTCATCGGCCCCAACGGCGCGGGGAAAACCACGGTCTTTAATCTCTTGAGCGGTTTTCTCCAACCCACCGGGGGGGAAATTTTATTCAACGGCGCCAGCATCACCGGGCTCCCTCCAGAGCAGATCACCCTCCTGGGGATAGCCCGCACCTTCCAGAATATCCGCCTGTTTGAGGAATTAACGGTCCTGGACAACGTCCTGGTGGGATGCCAGGGCCGCAGCCGGGCTGCCTGGTGGCAGGCGGCCCTGCGCTGCCCCGGCTATCTGCGGGAAGAGCGGGAATTTGTGGCCCGGAGCCAGGCCCTGCTGGTGGAAGTGGGCCTGGCCGCGGTGGCCCACGAAAAAGCCGGGCAGCTCCCTTATGGCCATCAGCGCCGCCTGGAGATCACCCGGGCTTTGGCCACGGAGCCCCGGCTCCTGCTCCTGGATGAACCCGCGGCCGGCCTCAACCCCCAGGAAACCCTGGAATTGCTGGACTTCCTCAAGGCCATCCATCAGGAGCACCGCCTCACCATCCTCTTGATCGAACATAACCTGCGGCTGGTCATGAATCTGTGCCAACACCTGACGGTGCTGAACCACGGCCTCACCATCGCCTCCGGCCCGCCTAACGAGGTGCGCCGCCACCCGGAAGTGATCCGGGCGTATCTAGGAAAATAGAAAAAAATGAAAAGATTAACCACGGAGACACAGAGGGCACAGAGATACACAGAGAAGGATTTTTTATTCTTGGCGCTTTCAGCGCCAAGAATAAAATTTCTTTTCTCTGTGCTCCTCTGTGCTCTCTGTGCCTCTGTGGTGAAAGCCTTTTATGCTTGAGATCCTCGATTTACAGGTAGCCTACGGCGCCATCAAGGCCCTGGACGGGGTCAGTTTTGCGGTCCCCCGGGGGCAGATTGTGGCCCTGCTGGGGGCCAACGGTGCGGGCAAGACTACCGCCATCCGGGCCATCAGCGGCCTGGCTCCCCCCCGGGCCGGGCGCATTATCCTGGCCGGCAAGGAAATCCAGGGACAGCAGACCCACGCCATTATCCGCCGGGGTCTGGCAGTGGTGCCCGAGGGCCGCCGCATCTTTGCCAACCTGACGGTGGAGGAAAACCTGCTCCTGGGGGCCTATTTCCGGAAAAAAGAGGCCTGGCTGCCGGACTTGAACAGAGTCTACCACCTGTTTTCCCGCCTGGAAGAGCGGCGGAGCCAGGGCGCCGGCACCTTGAGCGGCGGCGAACAGCAGATGCTGGCCCTGGGCCGGGCTTTGATGTCCCGCCCCCGGCTGCTGCTCCTGGATGAGCCTTCCCTGGGCCTGGCGCCGTTGATCGTCAAGGAAGTGTTGCACATCATCCGCCAACTCAATGAGCAAGGGGTCACCATCCTCCTGGTGGAGCAAAATGCGGCCGCGGCCCTGGAAATCGCGCACTATGGCTATGTGCTGGAGAACGGCCGCCTGGCCCTGGAAGGCACCGGCCCGGCACTGCTGGCCCATCCCCACCTCCAGGAGGCTTATCTGGGAGACGGCGCCGACGGCCTGGAGATTTAACAGGGGGGCGACCTATCCGGCAATTTTCTTTTTATTAAGCGCCGAATCCGGCAATCCCCGGGGTTCTTAATGTAGGGGCGGACCCGTGTGTCCGCCCCTGGACGGTCGCACCAAAAGGTGCGCCCTTACAGGAATTAATGCCGGAGGATAATCATGGAAGCGCCCAGGTCGTTAGCCAAGAAAATTGCGGCATACGGCGGCATCATGGTCTTTATCGTCATGGCCCTGGAAGTGATGATCATGATCAGCCCCTTCGCGTTTTTCTTTTACTCGGTGTTCAGCCCCATCTTCAACTTTCTGGGCCAGCACGCGGCCACCCGCTGGGCCACCATGTTCTTCCTGCCCCACATGATCCTGCCCCCCACCACCTTCCTGCAGGTGGTGCGCATCACCGGCTCCGTCTTGTTCGTTGTCGGCCTCTTGGGCTTCAGCATCTGCGCCCTCCAGGTGTATCTGGGGAAAATCTTTCATTGGGGCATCGCTTCCCGGGGGCTGTACCAAAAAATCCGGCATCCCCAGTACCTCCTGCTGGGGGTCTGGGGCCTCGGCATGGCCATCCTCTGGCCCCGTTTCATCGTCCTGGCCAGCCTGTCGCTGATGGTCGTCCTTTACTACTTCCTGGCCCTGGACGAAGAACGGCGCATGCAGAACCAGTATGGGGATTCTTACCGGCAATACATGAACGGCTCCGGCATGTTCCTGCCCCGGGTCATAGAAAGGCCTTTAGGCAGAATCTTCCAGCGCCTGGTCCCTGCTCCGGCCCTGCAGCATGTGGTCATCCCGGTCCTGATGGTGGTCCTGGTCATGGGCAGCGGCGTCCTGCTCCGGAACATCACCTTGGACTCCCTGCCTTTAACCACAGGCCACAATTTGACGCTGGTGTCCATTCTCCCTGAAGACGGCCCCCTGGCCCAGGAGGCCATCAACGGCATTGACACCGCGGCCGAGAATGGGGAAATCTCTTTCCTCCAGGCCGACAAGGATTATCTGGGTTACTTGATGCCCGCGGACTATGTCATGCAGGGGATGATCGCCGACACGGGCGGGCATTTCCATCTCTTCAAGCAGCATCATACCGTGGCCTTGATCACGGACTGGGTGCTGCACCCCTTCGCCCATCTCCGCAGTTCGCCCATGACCCACATGGCGGCCATGCACGGCATGGACCCGGCCCTGGCCCGGCGGCATCACTGCCCCTTGCAGATCAACCATGCCGACCTTAATTGCGACTCCTGTCCCTACCGGCGGGTCATCCTGGTGGAGATCGATCACCGCCAGCCCGGGCATATCTCCGGCAGCGGTCTGCTGGCCGGGGGTACGGTGAAGACCCCGGTGGGCTACATTGACCTGGACACCCGCAACGGCCAGATCGTCCAGGCCAAGCCGGTGGGCCGGGGCACGGCCTGGAAGGATGTGCCCACCCCGGATATTTAATAATTGCCAGTGGGCGGTGCTTCCAGATCCTGCCCAGCAAAACCTTCGTTAACCATACTGTCTTACTGTCGGGGCGCATCAAAATCCCCCCGGCCCTTTTTCAAAGGGGGGGTAAAGTCCCCCTTGGGAAAACGAAGATTTAACTCAAGTTGCAGTCAAACGACGGTAGTTTCGTAGGGGGGCACCCGTGTGTGCCCCCCAGGCGCTGAAAAAAACGCCATACTCCGATCACCAAAAATCAAGGTGACCATAGAACTAAGACGCCCCGGCATTTGCGGACGCTCGGGCGGACACCTGGGTCCGCCCCTACGGAAAAATTGCCGTTAGATTGCAAATTGGTAAAATAATTTACCTGCACAAAATTCCTTCCCTATATTTCCCCCATCAGCAGAATTGTGATAGAGTCTCCCTGCATGCAAACTGCGCAGTTCCAGGAGACGAGAACCGATGTTGCCCACCCTCAAACTTGCTGACGCCTTCAAACACTATACTTACGATCAGGACAAGGTCCTGACCCCGGAGCAGACCATCCAGCGGGTGCGGGAGCGCCTGGGCCGGCTGGATTTGGAAATTCTTAAAGAGACCCTGCGCATCGACTCCGGCCGCCTGGATATCCCGGTCTTCATCAGCCTCCTGGGCGTGGACGCCAGGCGGGTGGTTCCCACCCAAAAGCAGATGGGCAAAGGCGCCACCCCGGTGCAATCCGAAGCCAGCGCCCTGATGGAGCTGGTGGAGCGCTTCAGCTTCTTTTCCTACCTGGAGGAAGGCCCCTTGGAATACGCCCGGCCCCGGCAGCTGAACGGCCAGGCTTTGAACTTCTCCTACCTGGCCCGCTCCCTCTTCGACTCCGCCACCGATCTGGCCGCAGCCGGGCAAATCTATCAGGATTGGCCCCTGTTCTTTGTTCCGGCCACCAACCTGACCACCGGCCAGGGAGTGTATCTGCCCTTCCATTGGTTCTATCTCATCGAGGAATACAACGGCCCGGCCGCGGGCAACTGCCTGGAGGAGGCGATTCTCCAGGCCCTGTGCGAAGTGGTGGAGCGCCACGTGGGCACGGTCATCAGCCATGAACGCCGGGCCACGCCGCGCATCGACCCGGACTCGGTCCAGGACCCCGCGGCCCGGGAACTTTTGGCCAAATTTCAGAAAAACGGCATCCAGGTGTGGCTCCGGGATTTTTCCCTGGATACCGGCATCCCCACGGTCGCGGCCCTGGCCTACGATCCGGCCACCTTTCCGGCGGCAAGCGAGATCGTCTTTGCCGCCGGCACCACCACCGATCCGGAAAAATCCCTGATCCGGGCCTTGACCGAGGTGGCCCAACTGGCCGGGGACTTCCACCGCCGCACCAGCTACCGGCCCACCCTCCCCAAATATGAGACCCTGGAGGCCGCGGCCTACCTGATGGCCCCGGGACCGGCAGTGCCTTTATCCAGCTTGCCGAAGCTGGTCCATCCCAACCTGAAGGAAGAAATTCAGGGGTGCGTGGCCGCGTTAAAGCGGCTGGACCTGGACGTCTTGGTGGTGGATGTGACCCACCCTCAAATCGGCATTCCCGCGGTCTATGTCCTCATCCCCGGCACCCACTTTCTGGACCGCACCCGCAATACCAACGTCATCTTCCATCTGGCCAAGGTGGCAGCGCTCTATGCCCCGCCCCTGGAGGCATTGGATGCCTTGGAAAAACTCGCTGCCGCCTTTCCGGAGCGCTTCGAAGTGAACTTCTTCCAGGGGCTGACCCTGGCAAACCTGGGGGACGCGACCCCGGCTCTGTTCCACTTTCAAAAAACCCTGGACCTCAAGCCCCCGGCCCACGAAGTTCCCAGTATCTACGTACACCTGGGGTCCTGCTACAAAGACCAGGAGGACTACCCCGCGGCCGTGACCGCGTTCCAAGCCGCGCTGAAACTGGACCCCGCCCTGTATGAAGCCTACCACCTCCTGGGCTTCTGCCATTTCAAGCTGGAGCAATACCAGCAGGCCGTGGCCTGCTTCGAGAAGGCCATCGAGATCGACCACGGCTCCGCCATCGACTACGCCAACCTGGGGATCAACCTCTCCCGCCTGGGCCACCGCCAGGAAGCCGCGTTCGTCCTGCGCCAGGCCCTGGAACTGGACCCCTCCCTGGATTTTGCGAGGAAGGCCCTGGAGGAGTTGGAAAGCTGAGGCTTTGCGGGTAGACCCCCTGGAGCAGCAAGGGCATATTTTTCCCCAGGGGCGGACATCGGATTCGCCCCTGCGGCCTTCTTTCTGTCATTCTGAACGCAACGCCGCGGCGAGAATCTCGTTTTTGCTTGGTATGCTTGAGATTCTTCGGTCGCTGCGCTCCCTCAGAATGACAAACTGGTGGACTTTCTCATAGCGGGTTGCAATCAAACGGCGCGGATGTTGTAGGTGGGCACCCGTGTGTGCCCCCTGGACGCTCGCAAGAACACCAGCCTCCGGCCCCCAACAATCAAGGTGATCATAGAATTAAAGCGCCGCCGTATTTGCGGGCGCTGGGGCGGACACCTGGGTCCGCCCCTACAGAAAAATTGCCGTTAGACTGCGATTTGGTATCGGCTCAGGTTGCCGGGGCGCGGCCCTTATTCATACTGGGGCCGCAGATGGATGAAGAATACTTCCCGCAGGTATCTGCTCTGCAGGATGACGGAGCCGTCGGTGAGGGAAGAAAAACTCTGAAGTTCAAACTCCTCGTCGGGGAACCAGTCGGTGGCAAAGGCCAGGCCCCCTTCGTGCCGGCGGATGGTTATCCGGCATTCGTCCGCTTCCTCTAGCGGAAAGGCCAGATAAGCGCTAAAACTTAACGATTCCGGGGTGGAGACGATACTGGCCTTCTTGGATTCCCAGATCTCATACTTGGGGTCGCCAAATCCGGACAGCCAGTACAGGGTGATATAAGGGAGATCGGCATACATCCCCGGCGTGGTATCCATGGGCTCTGACTCTGGGCGCATTAAATGCAGGAATTCTGGTGCCCCTTACCTCATGTGAAAAAAATATCAAAGTCAAGGCGGTGGCGCTTCAGGGGCATTCTTTCCTGTTGACATCCCTGCCAAAAAGAGTAAAAAGTACATTTGGCTTGATAAGTTAGAGCCAAACGCCGAATTCTCCGGCCCCAAGCCGGAGGAGCGGGGGACCCAATTTCCTGGGGCGAATCCGCGAGATGCGGTAGGGCAATGCCACCTCCTGCCCGAGCCCGGCAGCTAACCCCGCAGGCAGGAGGAGGATATGGCAGGTTTTGCTTCGCCCGCGGCAAGCGCTTTGCACCCATCGGCTATTATCCCAAAAGCGTCGCCCCTGCCGGGGTACGCATTCCCCCTGATACCCCCATTATCAGCCGGACAAAGTTATCGAGGCCTTACCAGGTTTTTTGGCCTTGCCACCTCTAAATTGCGCGCCTGGGCTGGCTGCTGCCGATGATCATGAATATCAATACAAACACCGCATACGAAAACCCAAACTAAATGAAGACCATTACCTTAATAGCTCTGAATGCGGGCTTGATCTTCCTGTTCATTAAGCTGCTCCGGCAAAAGGGGCTGCTCACCTACCACCATCAAGGGCGGGTCTGGCTCACCTATCTGGCGGTGGCCATCATCACCCTGATGGACGAATTCACTTCCATCTTTTACGTCCCCGCGGAAGCCCACCGTTTTATCGGCCTCAGCGCCATGGTCTTCATCGCCATCACCAGCCTGCTCATCCGTTTCCTAAGCACCCGCCTCACGGAGATCGCCGAGATTCTGGAGCAGCACGGCCTCATCGGCGGCGGGGTCTATTCCTTCTCCTACCTGGTGCTGGGCCCCACGGTCTCCTTTATCGCGGTCTCCTCCATCATGGTGGACTATATCCTCACCGCCTGCATCTCCGCGGTGAGTGCGGTGGCTAATGCCACCTCGTTTTATCCCATCTCCGGGGCCGCGGCGATGGTGGCGGTCCTGGCAATTATCTGGGCCGTGGCCGGCCTGAACATCCTGGGCATCCGGGAAAACGCCCGTTTCACCTTTCTGATCTTTATTGCCGCGGCCGTCGTCATGCTGAACCTCATCGTCTCCGGGGCTCTCAACCTGGATGCCCGCTCCCTGGGAGAGATCCATCTGGCTTTCAGGGACACCGGTCACAAATTATTGACCGGCAGCTGGAGCAAGGACTATGGCAATCTCATTTCCAACATCGCCTTCTGCATCCTGGCCTACTCCGGGGTGGAATCGGTGCTCCAGACCGCGGGTTTGGTCCGCAGTTGGCAGGAAATCCGCAAGGCTTACATCTTCCTGGCCCTGACGGTAGGATTGATGACCCCCCTGGTGTCCGTGCTGGTCTTAGCCGCGCCCATCGATTTCCATGCCCATGAAGGGGATCTGGTCACCCATTACGCCACCATGCTCAACGGCGTGGGCTTCGGCGTGGCGGTGGCGGCCCTGGCCAGCTTTACCCTGATTATGGCGGTGAACACCGCGTTCGTGGCCTCCAGCGAACTGATGGAGCGGGTGGCCCACCGCTACGGCTTCCACTGGATCATCGTCACCAACCGCAGGCAATCCCTGTACCGTATCCACCTTCTGAGCGCCTTCTTTTTCTCCTGCATCATTCTCATCACTTCCGGCAGCCAATCGCTGCTGGCGGATATGTACGCCCTGGGGCTGATCGCCAGCTTCTGCATTAATGTGGGCTCCCTGATCCTCTACCGCTATTTCATGGGCACCAAGGACGTCAAGTATTTCACCAGCCGCCTGGGTACCCTGGTCCTTTGGGTGCTGCTGGTGAGCTGCTTTTGCTTTTTGGCCTACGACAAGCATTACGCCACCATCATGTGGGCCTCGGTCACCACCATCGTGCTGCTGGGAGGGGTATGGGTGGCCCGGAAGCGGGCCCCGGAGAAGAAGGAGATCGAAAAGGCCGACACCGAGATGGAGATGATCCTCTTTTTAGCCGAATCTGCCGCGCCGGACCTGCACCTGATGTTCCGCCGCTCCGAGGAGCCGGAGCACGGTTTCCATAAAGACAATGTGGCCTATATCACCTTTTATTCCCCCCGGGCCGGCATCCCCCCCAAGGTGGCCCCCAACCATTTCCGCTTCCCTTTAACCAAGATCAGCCTCTATCACCGCATGGTGAGTCTGCTGCGGGTAGTGGAGTATGAATTTCCCGACCGGGAAGTCAGCGTCCACTTCGGCTGGCCTTTGTCTTCCTGGCTGGACCGCTTCTCCATCGGCGTCATGGTCTTCAACCTCATGCGCCTGCCCCGGGTTTTCCCCCAGTTTGAGTTTGATATCCACTATACCAAAAGACGGCAGATGGCAGCCCCGCCCGCAGCCAGCGGCCAGGAATGAGAGGGAAAGCCCCGGCACTTAATAATTGACCCCCACCCCAAGCATGATATTATCTTAGGGCCGTCGCTGCCTGCCGCCTGGATGTTGGCGGGAGAGCCACGTTCTTCTTCCTGGGGTCCGATTTGAGTCCGAAGATCGCCATTCTCATCGCCATTAACCTGGGGTTGGCAGCGATGTTCTATTTTCTGCTGCGCAAACCCGGGCGGCTGTCGTACTACCAAAACGGCCGTTGGTGGCTCACCTGGCTGTCGGTGGCGGTCATCACCCTGATGGACGAACTCACCTCGGTCTTTTACGCCCCAGCCGAGGCCCATCGTTTCATCGGCGCCAGCGCCATTTTCTTCATCGCCTTTACCGCGGTTTTTATCCATTACATGACCACCCGGCTGGTGGAGATCGGCGAGATCCTGGAGCACCACGGCCTCATCGGCGGCGGGGTCTATTCCTTTTCCTACCTGGTGCTGGGGCCCCTGGTCTCCTTTGTGGCCGTGGCCTCCATCATGGTGGACTATATCCTCACCGCCTGCATTTCGGCGGTGAGTGCGGTGCTCAACGCCACTTCCTTTTTCCAGCTGCCCCACCATGTCATTATGGCTCTGGTCTTGGGGGCCATCTGGGCCGTGGCGGGCCTCAATATCCTGGGGATTAAGGAGAACGCCCGGGTCACCTTCACCATCTTCATGGCCGCCACCCTGATTTTTGTGACCCTCATCGTCTCCGGCGTGATGAACCTGGACGCCGCGGCTTTTGCCCGGTTAAAAACCGCAGGTCATGAGACCGCGGCCAGGTTCAGTTTTGACTCCTTATTCCGTGACTACCAATTGTTCATCGCCAACATTGCGTTTTGTATCCTGGCCTACTCCGGGGTGGAATCGGTGTTGCAGACGGCGGGGCTGGTGCGTTCCTGGCGGGAAATCGGCAAGTCTTACATCTTCCTGGCCTGCACCGTGGGCCTGGTGACCCCCATCGTCGCGGCCCTGGCTTTATCCGCACCCATTGATTTCCATAAGCATGAGGGCGACCTGATCACCCATTACGCCTCCATGGTGAATGGCCTGCCCTTCGGGGTGGCGGTGGCGGCCCTGGCCAGCTTTACCTTGATCATGGCGGTGAACACTGCGTTTGTGGCCTCCAGTGAGCTCATCGAACGGGTGGCCCACCGTTACGGTTTTCTCTGGATCACCGTCACCAACCGGCGCCAGTCCCTCTACCGCATCCACCTGGCCAACGCCACCTTTTTCTCCATCATCATCCTCATCACCGCCGGACGCCAGGAAACCCTGGCGGATATGTACGCCCTGGGGCTGATCGCCAGTTTCTGCATCAACATGGGCTCCCTCATCATTTACCGTTACTTCATGGGCACCAAGGAGGTGATCCACTTCTACACCAGCCGGCTGGTGACCCTGATCATGTGGATCATCTTCGTCAGCTGCTTCATCTTCCTGGCCCTGAAAAAACCCCATGGCACCCTCCTGTGGGCCACGGTCACCGGCCTGGTGCTACTTGGCGGGTTTTTGCTGGCCCAGAAACGGGCCCCGGAGAAGAAGGAGATCGAAAAGGGCGACCATGAAATGCAGATCATCCTTTATCTGGCCCAAACCTCGGCCCCGGACCTGCATCTGGTTTTCCGGCGTTCTTATGAAGCCGCCATGCACGCCGCGGAAGACAACGTTGCGTATATCACCTTTTACTCCCCCCGGGCCGGCATTCCCCCTAAACTGGCCCCCAACCACTTCCGGATTCCGCTGCTCAAGCTGAGCCTTTATCACCGTCTGGTGGGCCTGCTCAGGGTGGTGGAATACGAACTTGCCGATCACAAGATCACCGTGCACCTGGGCTGGCCCATGTCCTCCTGGCTGGACCGCTTGTCCATCGGGGTGATGGTCTTCAACATGATGCGCCTGCCCCGGCTCTTTCCCCACTTCCAGTTCATCATGAGCTATACCGAGCCTCCACCCGGGCCGGAAGCGCATCGGGAGGGAATAAAGAAAGAGGCAGGGGGAGGGGCAGGGTAAAGAAGTGGTCAGTGGCCAGTTTTATTCAAGTTCTGTATTTGTCATTCTGAACGGAGTGAAGCGGCGTGAAGAATCTGGATTCTTCGCTGCGCATAGATAGAATGACCATGTTACTTTTTGATCGTACTTGGTATAAAAAAAATATTTTGCTGCCACTACTGACCTCTGACCACTGATCACTGGCCACTTTTCTTCCCAAAGGTCTGTTTGATTAAGGCGAGCCAATCCTGGAGGGTGAGGCCGCTGGCGAATTCATCTTCTTCGAGGCCGGGGGGGCTGGTTTCATCCACGGCCATCTCCGCGGTGACCAGGCACACGGGCCAACCCGGTTTGCCGGGAGGAAGATGGCCGTGGGGGCTCAGCCGGTAGACGGCGAAGCTGCGGGCGTCGCAGGAGGCCAGGTACTTCTGGCCCTGGCAGGTGAGGGTTAATGGCTTCTCAAACAGGTCCATTTCCCGGAAGAATTCTTGAATGCGGGCCAGCAATTCGGGGGGCGGCGTATCTGGAGCAAGACTTTCGGGCATCATCCCTCCGGCACCGCCGCGGGTAGAGTGCCAAAGTTTTCGGCGTAGCGCTCCCAGAAATCCGCCAGCTCCAATTGGTGCTCCTGGGTGCCCTGCTGCTCCACGCAGAAGCTGGCCAGCACCGCGCCCATGCGGGCCGCCAGGGGCCAGGGCAGGCCCAGAGCCAGGCCTTTGAGCAGGCCGGCCCGGTAGGCGTCCCCGGCGCCGGTGGGGTCCGCCACCCGGGGGGCCGGGACCACGGGGATGGCTTCTTCTCCCTGGCCGGTCAGGATGGCCGAGCCCACGTCCCCTTTGGTGGTCAAGAGAGTAGGGGTTAGTTTCAAGATGTCCGCTTCGTCCAGGCCGGTCTTTTTCCGGAACATCTCCAGCTCATAATCGTTGACGATAAGGGCCAGGGCATCGGTGGCCATTTCCTTTAAATCCGCGCCGTCCCAGGCCGGGATGGATTGACCGGGGTCAAAGATATAGGGGACCTGCCTGGCCTTATAGGCCCGGGTATAAGCCAGCATATCCTCCAGGTTGCCAGGGGCGACGATGGCCAGGGTGTCCTGGGGCTCGATCCCGTCAAAGCGAAATTCGGAAGGATACTTCATGGCCCCGGGATTGAAGCCGGTGATCTGGTTGTCACTCTGGTCCGTGGTGATATACGCGCCCGCGGTGAATTCCTGGGCAATGGGGCGGATGCCCCCCAAGGGCAGTTCCAGGCGGATGAGCCAGTCCTCATAGGGGCGGAAATCCTTACCGCCGGTGGCCAGGATCACGGGCTTCTCCCCCAGCAGGGCCAGATTATAGGCGATATTGCCGGCGGTGCCGCCGAAACGCTCAATCAAGCCGTTGACCATAAAACAGACATTGAGGATATGAATCTTCTCCGGCAGGATGTGGTCTGCAAACCGGCCGGGAAAATCCATGATGCGGTCGTATGCCAACGACCCGGAAACAAAGATCTGCATTAATATCCTCCGATTATTTGAAAACAGTTGTTCATGAGCTCTTCGCTCACCCGTAAATTATGCAAAGTTACCGGCAGTTAACCTTGAACTTTGAACCTTGAACTTTGAACTTTTCAGGACAGTGAGCAGTAAGCAGTGAGCGGTGAGCAGTAAAAAACTATCTATCACGTAATGTCCCAAAATATCTTCAAAAAGTTGCATGGTCTTTTCTCCCTCCCCCTCTGAGGGGGGAGGGTCGGGGTGGGGGTGACGTCTTTTGGGCCGAATACAGCTATTTATCCAAGTCGCCCCCTCCCCCCAACCCCCTCCCACCGTGGGGAGGAAAGTTTTTACTCATTATTTGGCTGATTTCTGAGACACAATACCTGCTGATCTTCTTTTCTACTGCTCACAGCTTACTCTTAAATCTTCGGGTCTCCCGTCACCCCTTCGAAATACTCTTTGGCTTCGCCCACGGTATATAAAGAGCCGCTGACGACGATGCGGTCCCCGGGCCCGGCCAGCTCCTGGGCCCGGCGGATGGCGCCGGCCACCTGGGGGACCTTGATGATCTCCAGGTTATAGGCCTGGGCCCGGGCGGCCAGGTCTTCTACCTTCGCGGCCCGGAAGTATTGGGGCCGGGTGAAGACCACGGTCTGGGCCAGGGGCAGCAGGCGGGCCAGGATGGTATCCACGTCCTTGTCGGCCATGACCCCCAAGACCAGGATGAGGCGGCCGTTGCCCCGGGTCTGCATCAAGGTCTGGGCCAGAATCCGGGCCGCATCGGGGTTGTGCGCCCCGTCCAGGAGCACCCGGGGGTCCTGGGTGATCCGTTCCAGGCGCCCGGGCCAGCGCGTCTGCAGCAACCCTTCCCGGATGGCGTCCTCTCCGATCTCAAACCCCTGGCGTTTCAGGATTTCCAGTACGGCCAGAGCCAGGGCGGCATTGCCGTATTGATGGCGTCCCACCAGATTCAGGGTCAGATTATTAATCTCCCCAAACAGGCCCTGGTAAGCAAACCGGCCCCGGAACCGGCCCTGGGCCCGGAAATCCCGGCCCCGCAGGTACATGGGGGCCTTAACTTCCCGGCAGCGCAGGGCAAAAAGGTCCAATACCCCTTTTTGCCGGGCGCCGGTGACCAGGGGCACTCCCGGTTTGATAACCCCGGCCTTCTCCCCGGCGATGGTTTTCAGGCCCTCGCCCAAGTGTTCCTGGTGGTCCAGGGAGATATTGGTGATGACTGCGGCCAGAGGCTCCACGATGTTGGTGGCGTCCAGCCGCCCGCCCATGCCCGTCTCCAGGATGATGGGGCAGGCTTTTTCCTGGGAAAAATAGAGAAAGGCCATGGCCGTGGCAAACTCAAAAAAGGTGGGGGGCTCGACCTCAGCCACCGCCTCCCGCACCTGGTTGATCAGGTCCAAAAGACGGGGGGCGGAAATCTCCCGGTCCCCCAGGCGGTAGCGCTCCTGGAAATGCACCAGGTGGGGGGAGGTGTACAGGCCCACCGGATATCCGGCCCGGGTCAGCGTGGCTGAGAGCATGGCCGCCACTGAGCCCTTGCCGTTGGTGCCGGCAATATGCAGATACTGACTTTGCCGGTGGTCCAAATTAAGGCGGGCCAGGAGATTGAGAGTGGAGGAGAGCCCGAACTTGATGCCGAATTTCTGTAAATCAAAGACCCAGGCCGTGGCCTGGGCCAGGTCGGTAAATGCCGCCATCAAGTACTCCGCTTATTAGTCTTTATCCCTAAATTCTTTATATTCATGGCTCATGACCGTATCCCCATCGGACTTAAAGTGGATGGTGAGGGTGCAGCGCAGGATTTTGCCTTCGGTCTTGAGGGGCGCTTTCTTAATCTGCCTATTCTCGTCAATGACCATCAGCTGGTCCGACTGGGGGTTGATCTTGCGGTCTTCGGGGCGGTAAGCCATGGCCGGGGCATCTTTGAAGCTTTTATAAACGTACACCAGACCATCGGCGGTCCGCTTGATTTCCTGGGGATCTCCGAAGTAGAGCATGATTTCCTGCTTTTTGGTTTTACCGTCCTGGATGCGCTCCACATAGTTGGGATTGATGGTGCGGCCGGTCATACTCTTCCAGGCCCCCAGTACCAGGGGCAGAACCAGAAGAACGCACAGGATGGCCCTCTTTTGCAGAAGACTGCTGGATTTCGCGGCCTCCTGCCCCCTGGACGCGCTTTTTTCTGTCATGGCTGTTTCCTCCTTCGAGATGGCGAGATGGAGAGACCAAGTCCACCATCTCCCCTCCCCCCTCGTTCTTAGCTTAACAGCACCGCAATGATGCCGCTTAAAAAAATGGCGTCAAAGGTGCCCGCGCCGCCGATGGAGGCCACCGGTGCACCCAACTTGCCGATTTCCTTTAATTTGAGAATATCCGCGCCCAACAGAATGCCCATGGTGCCGGCGATATAGGCGGTGGGGGCCCGCAGCTCCGGAGGGCAGAAGAGATAAGCCCCCAACGCGGCCACCAACGGCGGGATGAGTCCCGGCAGGGCGATGCCTAAGCCCTGGACTGGACGCGCCAGGCGGTTGGCCACCAGAGTCACCAACCCCACCACCAGGACCAGAGACAGGGATAATTCCATCCTGGTCAGGAGGTAGAGAGACAGGATCAAGGGGATCACGGCTCCCCCCACATTGATGGCCAGCACCGTCTTGTGAGTGCGCAGCACGGGCGCCCGATAGCGCATACCGAAATAGGAGACCATCTGGTCCCGCACCAGGGCCTGGCTTTCCAGCTGCGAAATGGGAATGTTGATCATACTCCCCACCAGAGTCAGAACCAACAGCCAAAACATGGTGGTGGGGGGCAGGCCCAGTTTGATGAAGGCCTCTCCGATCATCCCCACCAACAGGAAGGGGAGAAGAATCAAGGCCAGCAGGAAAAAGGCCAGCATCAGCAAAAAAATCAAGGGTGGAAAAAACATGGGTCCCTCTTTCAGTAATCCAAACCATAGGCCCGGATTTTTGAATCCAACTCATCCTGGGAAATGCCCAGGATGTCTCCGGCCTGGCGGCGGTCTCCGGCCACCTTTTTAAGAGTCCGGCTGATCAGCTCCCGCTGCAGCTCCGGCCAGTCCGGCACCGCGGCTTCTTCCTGATCGGGCCAGTACGCATAACCTTGCAAGGCCTGGGGCAATTCCCGGAGGGTCAGCGTGTCCGACTGGCAGAGGATTACCCCCCGCTCCAGGATATTCTCCAATTCCCGGATATTACCAGGCCACCCATAGCGCTGGAAAGACCGCAGCACCTCCGGCGCCAGGGCCTTGATCTCCTTGTGGTTCTTGGCTCCGTACAACTCCAGAAAATGGGCGGCCAGCAACGGCACGTCCTCCCGCCTCTCTCGGAGCGGCGGCAGGGTCAAGGGAAAGACATTGAGGCGGTAAAAGAGGTCTTCCCGAAAATGCGCCTCCTGCACCGCTTTCTCCAGGTCCCGGTTGGTGGCGGCAATGACGCGCACGTCCACCTTCAAGGTGCGGTTGCTGCCCAGGGGTTCGAACTCCTGGCTCTGGAGCACCCTGAGGATCTTGGCCTGGGTCGGCAGGCTGAGTTCCCCCACCTCATCCAGGAACAGGGTGCCCCGGTGCGCCAGCAGAAAACGCCCCTCCCGCCGGGCCGCGACCCCGGTGAAAGCCCCTTTTTCATGCCCGAACAGCTCGCTTTCCAGCAGGGTTTCCGGCAGGGCCGCGCAGTTGACCACCACCAGGGGCCCGTCGCGGCGGGGGCTGTTGGCGTGGATGGCCCGGGCCACAAGCTCCTTGCCGGTCCCGGTCTCCCCCAGCAGCAACACCGTGGTGTCCGTGGGCGCCACCAGTTCTAGGAGACGCAATAGCTCCTGGATGCTGGGAGAAGCGCCCATGACTCCGGGAAAATGGAAGGCCAATTTATTCCCTGCTTCGCCGCTCCAGGGCATGCACTACCCCATGGCAACGGCAGGCGGTGGCGACCAAGGCCTTTCCTCCCAGGTCGGCCAGTTCTTGGGCCAAAGCCGCCAGCCGTACGGGAGGGAAGCCGCCTACTCCTGGGGCCAGTTGGCGGCTGGAGATGACCGCGGTCCGAAAACCCGGCACTTCCAGAGCAGCCAACTCCTCATATAAAGGAGTTTCCCGGGGCTCCCCGGTGACGGGACAAACCTCCGGCTCAGCGCAATCGTCGGGACAGAGGTGGCGGGCCCGGCTCAGGTAAAGCTCACCTTCCCGGCCCCGGATCGCCAGCGGCGTCAGGGTTGCCACTAGTGCGGGAACCTCTATCGTCTCCCAGTCCGTCCCCGCCAGCAGCCCTTGCCGCAGCCAGATAAAGGCCACGTGTTCCGGAATCGCAGGGATCAGCCAGTCCCAGGCCTCCGCCTGGTTGAGGCTCTCCGCTAAAAAAGCCCCGGCCTCCGCCTCCAGCCACTGCGCCCGGGCGGAGGTCAAACTGCGGGCCGCAGCCAGCGCCTGGGAGGCCCGCTCCACCACCAGGAACTCGGCCTGCGCCTCCTGGCCGCTCAAGCGCTCCAGGGCCAACCGCCCGAATTTTCCTGCTCCCAGGATCAGATAACGCGCCATTCTCCTTATTCCTGCCGGGAGAAAATGGCCACTACCGTGGGCAGCCAAAATTTCGGCTGGTCCAGGAGACTGCCGAGGCGGCTATCCCAGGAGGAAGGAGAAAACTTCTCGAAGTCTTTGGTCTTGATATAGAGCTGGGCCTCGCTACCTCCATCCAGGTTGAGGGCCGTATCAATATCCAGGGAGCTTGCCTTTAGGAAGAGGGCCAGGTCATACAGGGTAAAATAGGCGTCATTGGTATTTAGAACCAGAATATTACCCTGGTGGTCGGTGGCGATGACCGTGCGCTGCGCAGTTTTGGGGCTGTTCCAGACCCGGATGCGGCCTTTGGAATCCACTAATAAGGGGTAAGATTGCACTCCCTGGACCCAGGGAAGGGTCTTCACATTGATGGGGCTGATGGTCAGATCGAGGATGGTGGCCCGGGGGATGTCCGGGGACAGGCCCTGGGGTTCGGCCACAAACATGCCCCGCATCTGGGAGTTGTGCCAGGGGCCGATGGGCTTGCCGTTACTGATGATCAGGCCGCAGGGCTGGGCGTTGCGGCAATAATAACTGGCATTAAAGACCACCGGCGCCCCCAATTCCTTCTGCCAGGCGGTGATGCTTTGGGGCTTATGATGCTGCACCCGGAACGCATTACTGGCCGGGTCCGCCTTGACTATGACCAGGGTGTCCACCGGCTGGTCTTTCCGGAACACCTGGATTTCGGCAGTACTGAGCCCCCGCCCTAACGCCTGCCACTGGATCGGGCTATGGGCCCATTCCCCGGCCTGCAGACAAGGCGAGCCCAGCCATGACCAGCAGATCAAAAAAAAGGCCAAAATCCTGGCAGCCACCGCCTCTCCTTGCAGCCCGGTGAAATTTCGGATATTTTACCATGCAAACCCATATTCGTCTATAAGCATAAGAAATGACCATCCGTCTGGCCGACACCCACGCCCATTTGGACCTCCCGGAAATTGCCCCTGACCGGGACGCGGTTCTCGACCGCGCCCGGACCGCCGGGGTGGAGCTGATCATCAACGTCGGCATCGGCCTGGAGAACTCCCGCCAGGCCTTGGCCACCGCCCGCCGCTACCCCGGTCTCCGGGCCACCATCGGCGTTCATCCCCACGGGGCCGCGGCCCTGAAAGACGGAGATTTGGAGGCCCTGGCTCCCCTGGCCGCCGATCCCCTGGTGGTGGCCGTGGGCGAAATCGGCCTGGATTTCTACCGCCGCCGCTCCCCGGAGGAGACCCAGAAGCGTTGGTTCCGCAAACAGCTGGAATGGGCCGGAGCCCTGCAAAAAATCGTGGTCATCCACACCCGGGAGGCCACCGCCGCGACCCTGAAGGTCCTCCAGGAGGCCCGGGCCCAACTGCCCGGCGGCGTGATGCACTGTTTCAGCGGCAACTGGCAGGAAGCCCAGTCCTTCCTGGACCTGGGGTTTTATCTCTCTTTCGCCGGCCCTGTCACTTACCCCAAGGCCGAGGCCCTCCGGGAAGTGGCCCGCAAAATGCCCCTGGACCGCATCCTGGTGGAAACCGACTGCCCCTATCTCCCGCCCCAGCCCTGGCGGGGGAAACGCAACGAACCCGCCTACGTGGCGGCCACCGCCCGGCAAGTGGCGGAGGTCCGGGGCCTCAGCCTGGAAGAGCTGGCCCGGGCCACCTGGGAGAACAGCCTCCGGGCCTTCGGCCTGAAGGAACAGGATATTTTGAAAGACATGTAGGGGCCAGCTTGCTGTGCCCCGATTCCTGGCAGGCAGGGATGCAGCCAGCAGGCCAGGATCATAGCAAGCAGTTGAACCTAAGCCTTTGGCTCAACTGCAAATTGCAAAAGGCGTAGGGGCGGGCGTCTCGCCCGCCCTGGAACCGCCCAGGCTGGAAAGCCTGGTCCGCCAAAACAAAGAACTTTTCGGAGCAGTCATTCATGGGCTTTCGGACCATCCGCAAATTATGAAAAGATCAGGTGGGGCGGGCCTCCGTGCCCGCCAGGCGTCCGGCGGCCAGGGACGGCCGCCCCACCGACTTGGAACCTGGAACCTGGAACCTGAAACTGTACAAGGCAGGGGCATAGCAGGCTATGCCCCTGCGACCCATTATGACCCAAATCGCCCACAACCTGGAGGAGGTCAGACGCCGCATCGCGGCCGCGGCCCGGAAGGTCGGGCGGGACCCGGCCGCGGTGAAACTGGTGGCGGTGAGCAAGACCGTGGACGTAACGCGGATTAAAGAGGCTTTGGCTGCAGGACAAAAAATCTTCGGGGAAAACTATCTCCAGGAGGCCCGGGGCAAGATCGAGGCCCTGGGACCGGGCGCCCAGTGGCATTTTATCGGCCACCTGCAAAGCAATAAGGCCAAGGCCGCGGTGGCACTCTTCCACCTGATCCACTCAGTGGACCGTTCTAACCTGGCCCAGGCTCTGGAGCGGGCCGCGGCCCAGGCGGGCAAAATTCAAGAGATTCTCCTCCAGGTCAACCTGGCCGGGGAGGAAACCAAGTCCGGGGCCCCGCCGGCGGCCATGCCGGACCTGCTGCGGGAAACCGCCCGTCTGCCCCATCTGCGGGTGGCGGGCCTGATGACCCTGCCCCCCTGGCTGGACGACCCGGAAGCCGTGCGCCCCTATTTCCGGGGCTTACGGGAACTGCGGGAGCGGCTGCTGCAACTCAACATCTGCCCTCTGCCCGAACTCTCCATGGGCATGTCCGGCGATTTCGAAACGGCCATCGAGGAAGGAGCCACCCTGGTGCGCGTCGGCACCGCCATTTTCGGCAGGCGGGGGTAATATCAAGTTCGCTTTTGCATGCAACAAATCCTAAAGACCGGCGTGCATCGGCGGCTAATATTTAACCGCCGATAAACGCAGATGAACGCCGCCGATTCTGCCGGTTTGTTGCATGGCAAGATGAATTTGGTATAGTGCCGGTTTTCGCAGGGAAAACCAGCAA
>JAKAKP010000010.1 GCA_021813445.1 Deltaproteobacteria bacterium | reverse complement strand
CCCCGGGCGTTCCAGTAGAGGTCGGCCACCGGGCAGAAGCGGGGGTCCTCCGCAGCCAGGCTTTCCAGCGTCGCGTCGATGGCCTGTTTTTCCGAGCAGATGAGGCCGATCTGCACCTCGCCGTCCTGCAAGGCAAAGACCTGGGGCCGCAGCATGGAGGTGTCGGTGATGCCGATGAGCTCGAATTTCCGCTGATCCGGGTCATTCCTGGCAATAATGAAGAACCAGGGGCCGTCGGGGGAGCCGTGGATATTGGCGGTCTGGAGCTGGCGGTAGAGGCGCTGCCGTTCCGGGGGCAAGAGGTCGAAATCCCGTTCCGTGGTGGGAGCCATGGACTCGATGACGTATTCCAGGGGATAGCCGTAGAGGCGGTTCCAGAGGTCGAAGGTCAAGACCGCGACTTCCGTATCCGTGAGGAACTGGGGATAGAAATGGCGCTGGCTTAAATACTCGCTCACCGCGAAATAATTGGCAAAGTCGCCGTTATGCACCAAAGCCACGTTGAGCGCGGCAAAGGGATGGGCGCCGCCCGGGTGCCAGACCCGGCCCCGGGTGGGGTAGCGCTGGTGGGCGATCCAGATGTGGGCCTTAAAATCCAGGAGCTGGTAGTAGAGGGCCGCCTCTTCGGCATAGCCCACGATCTTCAGGATCATGATATTGCGGCCCTGGGACATGACAAAGGCCTTTTTCTCACCCAGGGAGGCGTAAAAGCTCTGGTTCAGGCGGTAGCAGTTCTGGGCCACGAACTCGTCTTCCACCTTGCGGGAGGGGGTGCCGTAAAGTTTGTGGCTCAGGATAAAGTGCTGCAGGACTTCCGCCTTGACCCGCACGAAATAGCGCCAGACCACCGGGGGCTCCACCTCCAGGCCGGGCAGGTCCCGCCAGTCCTTCATGGTGGGGATGCGCTGGGCGTGGTCCACCTTGAAGACCGGGGTGATGAACTGGGCTTCCACCTGGGTCCGGGACTCGGGGTCCAGGTAGGCGACTTGAATCAGGTAATCCTCGTCCAGGATCTCCTGGGAGACCCCCAAGGTTTCGGGGTCCAGGCCCACCGCGGCGATGCCGCCGCCTTTGCCGTTGCCCCGGTTGTGCATCTGGATGGACGGCTGGAAGATGTGTTTGCCGGAGACCGGCACGCTGGCCGCGAAACCGGTGACGCCGCAGCCGCCTTCGTCTTCGCCCTTAATGATGCGGTCGGCCGCGAAAGGCCGGGGAAAGTCTTTGCGGGTTTCCCAGAGACGGAAGCCGTGATGATTCAAATTGTTAGCGTTTTTCATGGAGTTCACCGATTATAGTTCAAGGTTCAAAGTTCAAGGTTCAAAGTTAAAAGACAAAACATTGTAGGAGAATTATTTAAATTTGCTGCCTGTATGGTCTGTGGCCTTTAAGTATCGCAAAAAACCAGCCAACAATCGGGAGGTGTCGTCGGCCAGTCCCACAATCAGTTGAAATTGTTCTGAAGTTGTCATGCCTGCATCCAAGGCAGCATATAATATTGATTTTATTTCGCCTGTCGAACCTTTGGCCTGAGCCAGAAATTGTCTAAATTCCTTGTTTCCTCCACGTTCGAAGCCTTCGGCAATATTGGCCATGATGGATACCGAGGCCCGGCGGAGCTGATCTCTCAAGGAGAAATCTGTCGCAATTTTCCCTTGTCCAGTTACTTCATAGATTACTTTGGTAAGCTCCCGAGCTTTTTTCCAAGCGTCGATATCCTCAAAACGCTCGATCTTAGCCATAGTTCAAAGTGCAAGGTTCAAAGTTGAAAGCCCTACTCAACTCTTTTTAAAAGGCATATCTTCCATAACTTCAGCCATGAGCATAATCGCAGTATTATTAAATCTGTCCATGATAGTGCATGTATCTCTTACAATTTGATCAAATCTATCCATTAAAGATTCATTTGATTCACTTTCTTTATGGCTGTAAAAGATAATTCAGAGCAATTTCATCTGCCAAGCCAAAATATGTCTCACTATTTTTTTCGCATCGCAAGGCGAATTTTATGTTCGGTAGATCAAATGTCTATCTGGGTGGGCTTCTTTAATTATTTTCGATGCCCTCTTAAAGCCAAAATGACTTTTTAAAACAGCTCCAATAACTAATGCCTCAAGGCCAAAGAAAATAATCCTCCCATGATCTTTCCAAAGCAACCAGATTACATAAGCCACACCGTAAAAACTGGCAAGAATTATTCCGGTCATAACGCCTCCTTTGAATTTTTGAGAGCGCCAAATACCAGCGGCCAAAGGCCGCTCTATAACTTTGAACCTTGAACTTTGAACTAACCCCTTAACCTTGAACTATTTCCCCCGGATATCATCATCAATGGCCCGCTCGAAATAATCCAGGTGCATCAGCAAATCCGTGCGGCCCACCAGTTCCCGGATGCTGCGCAGGCCCAGGAGGCGCAGGATCTCTTTGAGCTGCCAGCTCCAGGAGTAGTACATGTTGCAGATGCGGGCCGCGCCATATTGGATGGTCATCAGGTCCACCAGTTCCGGGTCGGTGGTGGCGATGCCCCGGGCGCAACCCCGGCCGCTTTCGCAGTTGTGGCAGCGCAGGCACTCCAGGGCCACCAGGTCCGCGGTGCCGATCTGCACCAGGTCCGCGCCCAGGGCGATGGCCTTGGCCACGTCGTAGGCGCTGCGGATGCCGCCGGAGGCCACCAGGGTCACCGACTCCCGGATGCCTTCGGCGCGGAGGAACTGGTGCACCTTGGGAATGGCGTACTCGATGGGCATGGCGATGTTTTTCTTGGCGATATCCGGCGCGGCGCCGGTGCCGCCGTAGCTGCCGTCGAGCTGCACCACGTGGGCGCCGGCGTAATAGCTGCCCACCGCCACCATGTCCACGTCCGTGGGGGTGGAGACCTTCACCGAGATCAGGGCCCGGGGGTTGATCTCCTTCATCCAGTCTATGTGTTTCTTGTGGTCTTCCACGGAATAGACGCTGTGAAAAGGGAAAGGAGAAAACAGGGCGTTGCCGGTGACGGATTCCCGCATGCGGGCCACCGCGGGGGTGACCTTGTCCCCCAGGAGGTGGCCGCCCAGGCCGGGTTTGGCCCCCTGGGCGTACTTAAACTCGATCATCCGCACCCGTTGCAGGGTATCTTCCCGGACGCCGAACAAACCGGTGGCCACCTGGGTGACGACATGGTCGGAAAAGGGATAGAGTTCTTCAGGAAAGCCCCCTTCACCGGTGGAGACCATGGTATTAAAAGTCGTGGCAGCCGTGGCCCGGGAGAGGATGGTGTTGATACTCACCGAGCCGAAGGACATGCCGCCGCCGTACCAGGGTACGGACACCCGGATGTTGGGGCGGCCGTCGCCCCGGCGGTTGATATCCACTTCCAGGGAGATATCATCGTGGTTGATGTTCTTGCCGCCCCGGCGGGGAGGAAAGAGGAGGCGGAGGCGGTCAAAGCCGCCGCCGGAGCCGCCGGTGCGGTACTCCAGGTCGGTGTAGGGCAGATTGCCGAACTCCGCCTGCCACCAGGTGCTCAGCAGCAGGTCGGGGTTCCAGCGGCAGTCACCCAGGGTGTTGTACACCGGGTGCACGCTGACCTTGAGGGCCTGGGCCGGGCAGTTGGCGACGCAGTGAAAGGGTTTCTTCTGGCATTCGAGCCCCAGGCAGAGATAGCTCTTGGGCCGCCTGAGATAGCTGCCGGCCTTGGTAAAGACGCCGTAAGGGCAAAGTTCCACGCATTTGCCGCATTTGATGCAACGGGACTCGTTCCGGTAGACCCGGTACTTGCTCAAGGTGTTGCGGAAACGGCCGGGGGTGTGCACCGGCTCCCAAAGCTGGCCGGGGGACGTGGTGGGCAAGGCGATTACTTTGTTGGGTTTAGCCATATCTTTTACCGTCTTCGTCTTTGGTCTTCGGTTTTGAAACCGTCTTTGGTCTTCGGTCTACGGTCTTCGGTTAAAAATTCGGGTTCGGCTTTTCAGTTTTTAGAATCTCGGCTTGAATTCCTGCCGATGACCGAAAACCATCTTTTAATTCGGGTCCCGTTTCTGCAATTCCGTTTCCCGGTTGGCGAAGAGGGGAGCGAAAATCTCTTTTTCCAGATCTTCCAGGAACATGGCCCGGCCCACTTCACCGCGCAGCCGGCGCACTTCCCGCATGCCCATGGCACCCATGATCTCCAGGAGCTGGTTGTTCCAGGCGCCGATGAGGTTGACCAGGCGCTGCGCGCCCCGTTTGGTGGTGAGCAGGTCGATCTCCACGGGACAATTGCCCCCTTTGGTGCATTGGCGGCAAAGGCGGCACTCCAGGGCCAGCAGCAGGGGCAGGTCGGCAATGATCCCGTCCGCGCCGCAGATAATGGCTTTGGCCACATGCTCCGCCAGGGCGATGCCGCCGCTGAACAATAAGGTGACCGTGTCCCGGAGCTGTTCTTCCACCAGGCGCAGATGGCAGCGGCGGATCAAGTCTTTGAGGTGCAGGTCCTGGAAGCCGCCCAGGCCCCGGGCCTTTTCCGTGGCGTAGATGTGGATGATCTCGGCGCCGGCCGCGGTCAGCTCCGCCACCCGATCAACCACCTTTTCGTCCCCTGGGACCTTGATACTGACAAGCAATTGGGGATAGCGCTTCTTCAGGACTTCCACCTGCTTCAGGAGAGCCGGGTGATCCAGCATCTCGATGGCCCGCACCTGGGACAGCAGGGGATCCTCCAGTTCCAAGGCCCCGGCGGAATAGGAGGGCATGATCTGGCCCAGGGCCTGCGCGGGCACCGGCACCAGTTGGTCCCGACCGAGGATGGCCAGGGTGCCCAGATTTTGCGCGGCCAGGGTGATGATTTCCTGCATGCCCCGGGGATTGGGGCCCAACTTGGGTTCGGCCAGTAAAATGGGCAGGGGCAGCTCCAGCAGGGGAGGGGTGGTCCAGGCCATGTCCCCCTGCTCGTCAAAGAGCAGGAACATGGGCTTGCGGCCCAGATCGACGCTGGTGCTGATATATTCCCGGCCATGGATGCCGTCCCGGGTAGGGCGCACGATTTCCGACATGTCCGTCCAGAGGGAGTCGAACCCGGGGCCGGAGAAGGGGCCGCCGTAACCCGCACCGGAGACCGGAATCTTGCCGGTTTCCGCCTGGTACCAGGTGGCCGACAGGATTTCCGGAGTCCAATATTCGTCTCCCAACTGGCGGTATTGAGGATTGACCACCTTATAAATCAATTCCCGGGGGCAGCCCTGGACGCAGCGGTAGCAGTCCCGGCACATCTCGTCGATGGTGTCTACGAACTGGGTGCGGTCAAAACCCCGTTTGCGGTAGGCGTCCACCGGACATTGCTCTTTGACGCAACGGGCGCAGCGCAGACAACCCTCACTCCAATCGATAATGGCGTTCTTGGCCAGGGGAGTGAAACGGGGAGGCACCCGGCGCACATGAATATGATACTTGGCGGGCACAGGACCTCCTTTAAGGTGCAGCCCGGCGGGCCGCCGACTGGGGAGCCTGACGCAGGGGACTGGCGCCTAAGGATTTAAGGCGATCCTGGATTTCGGCGACCGCGGCCCGGAGGGCGGCTTGATCGCCGGGGGTGACCACGGTCCGGCCCACCCGGGCGGGCTCCAACCCGATCTCTTCCAAATATTTTTTGGTATAGGCCATGCGGCCACCGGCCCGCTGGCTCCCTTCAGCCAAACGGCAGAGGCTTTCCTCACAGCCGATGACCCACACCAGGTCCACCGGAGTGGCCAGGGTGCGGAGCAGTTGAAAGGCTTCCACCTTGCTGCTGCAAGGCTCGGGGAGCACCCGGAACCTCACATCGGCAAGGCCCCAGAGGCTTTTCAGGGCCTCAGGATCCGGCACTGCCTGCTGACACGCGAAGACAACGACTTCCATGGGCATAGACCTTGTGCTTGAAGCGAAATTGGGGCCAGAAGGGGTACCCCCCCCTGGCCCAGATTATTAACAATATTTTTTATTCACAAAAACTAGTATAACACAATTCTTTTAATTCCGGCGAGAATTAACATGTCCGGAATTAAAGAATGGGCAGATACCGCTCGATTTCGTAGTCGCTCACGTGCATGCGGTAATTGTCCCATTCGATCCGTTTGTTCTCGATGAACTTGGTGAAGATGTGGTCGCCCAAAGTTTCCTTGAGGAGGGCGCTCTTCGCCAATTCATTGACGGCCTCGTCCAGGCTGCCCGGCAGCTCGGCGATGCCCTTCTTTTTCCGGTCTTTTTCGGACATATGGTAGATGTCCTCTTCCACCGGATTGGGGAGCTTGTAGTTGTTTTCGATGCCCTTCAGACCCGCGGCCAGCATGACTGCAAACGCCAGGTAGGGGTTGCAGGCCGGATCGGGAGCGCGGTATTCGCAGCGGGTGGCGGCTTCTTTGCCGGGCTTGTACATGGGGACCCGCACCAGGGCGGAACGGTTCCGCCGGGCCCAGGAGACGTAAACCGGGGCTTCGTAGCCGGGGACCAGGCGCTTATAGGAGTTGACCCACTGGCTGCAAACCGCGGTGATTTCCCGGGCGTGCTTGAGCAAGCCGGCGATATAGCACTTGCCTTCGCCGGACAGGTGGTACTGGTCTTTGGCGTCGTAGAAGGCGTTTCTCTTGCCCTTGAACAGGGACTGGTGGGTGTGCATGCCGCTGCCGTTGATGCCGAAGATGGGCTTGGGCATGAAGGTGGCATAAATGCCGTTGATCATGGCGATGGCCTTAACCGTGGCCCGCAAGGTCATGGTCTTGTCGGCCATCTTCAAACATTCGTCGTAGCGCATATCGATTTCGTGCTGGGAATCCGCCACTTCGTGGTGGCTGTATTCGATGCGCACGCCCAATTTTTCAAGGGCGAATATGGTCTCCCGGCGCAGGTCATTGGCTACGTCCAGGGGCGGGGCGTCAAAATAACCGCCCTTGTCCAAAACCTCGGGGGATTCGTTGTTGGCGAAGTAGAAAAATTCCAATTCCGGCCCCATGTACGAGATGTAGCCTTTTTCCGCGGCCCTAGCCAGCACCCTCTTCAAGATATAGCGGGGGTCGCCGGGATACGGCGAGCCGTCCGGCTGGAGGATGTCGCAGAACATGCGGGCTACGGGCTGTTCTTCCGGCCGCCAGGGCAGGAGCTGGAAGGTGGTGGGGTCGGGCTTGGCGATCATGTCGCTTTCTTCGATGCGAGAAAAACCCTCGATGGACGAGCCGTCAAACCCCATGCCCTCGGTCATGCCCTCGTCCAATTCCGAAGGACGGATGGAGAAGCTTTTCAGCATACCCAGGACGTCGGTGAACCAGAGTTGGATAAAGCTGACGTTTTGGTCTTTTACGGCTTTCATAACATCTTCTATGGTCTGGCAGTTCACGGCTTTCCCTCTCTTTTAATGAAGTGAATTTCAATGATCCCTAACAATAATCATGCCAGATGAGAAATGCAATGAAATCAGGGAAATTAGGGGAAAATGCCCGGGAAATAATCTACATAGTTGTTAAAAATAACATACTCATTGACAAATATGTCTATTTTGCAACGCGGGAACGCGAAGCGCATCCCGCCTGGGGCGAGTCTGTCCCGCGGTTGAGGCGCCTCAAAATCCCCCCTGCCCCCTTTTTCAAAGAGGGGAGAATTAAAAATAATAATCCAGGGGCTGGAAGCGGCGCCGTACACACCAGGCGAACCAGAGGTTAAAGGGCAGCATGTGCCAGGAAAAGAGGTGGGGGGGCTGGCGCTTAACGATAGCCAGGGGGGAATAAAACTTGCGGTTGGCCCGCCAATAGCCTTCCTCCAGTTCCTTAACCGTCATGTGCTTGGGTTGGTAAACCACCTTGAAGCCGCAGTAGTTGGCCCAGTTGTGGTCGAAGATGCGGTTCTCTTTGAGGAGCTGATCCTGGACTTTGGTCCCGGGCCGGGGGGCCAGGATAAACATGAAGGAGACTGGGGCCTTGACACGGATGAGGAAATCCACGGTGGTCTCAAAGATATCCGGGCGGTCGCCGTCCAGGCCGAACATGACGTTTATTGAAAAGCCGATGCCCCGGTCCCGCAGGGCTCGAAACTGCCGCTCATAATCCTTGATCTGGTTTTGCTTCTTGTTGATGGCTTTCAGGCTCTCGGGGCTGATGGTCTCCATGCCGATGTTGACGTGGAGGCAGCCGCTTCGGGCCATGAGGTCCAGCACCTCCGGGTCATCTCCCACATTGGCCGTGGCCAGACAGCCATAGATCAGCTTCAAGGGGATGAGCTTCTCCATAATGGCCAGGGCATGGCGGCGGTTGGCCACGAAATTGTCGTCCACGAAGTAGATGAAGTCGCTCTTGGTGACTCGATGGATTTCCTTGATTTCCTCTATGACTTCATCCTCCGGGCGGTGCCGGAACTTGCCGCCGTAGACCTGGGTGACTTCGCAGTAGTTGCAGGCGTAAGGACACCCCCGGGTGGTCTGAGAAGGGATGTTCAGCAGCTTGTATTTTTTCAGGTCCAGCAAGTCGTAGCGGGGAACCGGCAGGTTTTTGAGATCGGATAGCTTCGGGCTTTGATAGCGGGATTGCATTTTCCCGGCCTGGAAGTCCCGGACCAGCCGGGGCCAGGCCTCTTCGGCCTCCCCCAGGATCAGGGCGTCCGCGTACTCCCCGCTCTCCTCCGGGGCCAGGGTGGCATGGAAGCCTCCCATGACCACGGGCACGCCCCGGCTGCGGAAACCCTCGGCTATCTGGTAAGCCCGAGGGGCCTGGTGGGACATGCAGGTCAGGGCCACCAAGTCTGCTTCCTCCCGGAAGGTGATTTCCTCCAGCAAGTCGTCCTTGATTTGCACCTGGATGTCCCGGGGAGTGAGCGCGGCCAGATAGGGGAGCGTCATGCCCAAGAGCCAGCGCCGTTTACGGCGGTCCAGGCGGCCGCTGCGGAAACGGGAGGGTTGGATCAGCAGGAGTCGCATATGTAAATTATATAAGCACTCTCACGGCGGATTATCAAGAGGTTGGTTATCTTTTCCGGCGCACCGGAAAAAGAATAAGATTCTCCACAGAGACACAAAGACACAAAGGTTCACCAAGAAAATATATAGCCCTGGCGGTTACCGCCAGGGCTATAGTTCTTCTCTGTGTTTCTTTGTGTCTTTGTGGTGAATCTTTTAATTTATTTGCCGCTTGCCGCCAAATCTTTAAAATTGGCGTAAGGGCCCATTTCCGTTAATGAACTTGAACGCCGGTACCCCAGAATCTTTTCCACTTCCCGGGCGTCGGCGTCCATGACGTAGGGGATGCCGGAGATCTGGGCGGCTTCCGGGGTCAGGGCCACCAGGTCGCCCCGGGAGATGTGCTCCAGGCCGAATTTGCGGGCCCCGGCCATGAACTGCTGCAGGCCCTGGGTCATGCGGCTGAGATAGCTGTACATGCCGATGGCCCCCGCAGGGATGCGGGCGTACTTGCTCAGAGGGTATTTGCGCCGCAGGGCTGCGGCTTCGGCAAAATGTTCGAGATAGGCCTCTTTCAGGTCCCGCTCCTCACGTTCGCATTTCTCCGCCAGCTTCTTGCCTTCCACGTTGCCCACCATGGCCGCGGTCATGATGGAGCGGCCCATACAAACCAGTTTGACGAAGGGCGCGCCCAGGGCCAGGGCCTTGAAGACATGGTCTTCCAGGGAGAGGCCGCCGGCGATGGCGCAGGTGGGGACGAATTCGCCCTTGCTCTGCAGGTGGGACAGGTACTCATAAAGGAGACATTCCAGGTGCACGGTGGGGATGCCCCATTCATTCATCATGCGCCAGGGGCTCATGCCGGTGCCACCGCCGGCGCCGTCTACGGTGAGGAGATCGATCCGGGCCTGGGACGCAAACTTCACCGCCCGGGCCAGGTCCGCGGGCCGGTAGGCCCCGGTCTTCAGGGAGACGCGTTTGGCCCCCACCCGGCGCAGGTGTTCGATGGTTTTGTAGAACTCGTCTTCATCCACCATGCCTAAGCGGGAGTGGCGCTCGAACTCCCGGATCCCCCGGACCTTGTATTGTTCCTGAGTCATGGTGTCCAGGGGATCCGGCAGCACGATGTAGCCCCGGTTCCGGAGCTGCTTGGCCCGCTCCAGGTTGGGGAGCTTGACTTCGCCGCCGATGTTTTTGGCGCCCTGGCCCCACTTCAGTTCAAAAAATTCGACTCCCAGTTTCTCGATGACGTATTCGGGCACCCCCAGGCGGCCGTCCTCCACGTTGGCCTGGACAATAATATCACCATGTCCTTGTTGCCATTTCTTGAAAATCTTGACCCGGCGTTCCATCTCCGGGGAATGGACCACCCGCCCTTTTTTGATTTCGGACTGGGGGTCCATGCCGCAGACATTTTCGCCGCAGACGATGATGATGCCGCTGATGGCTGCGCCGATGGCCATGGATTCCCAGTGGATGCGGGCGATGTCCGTGGAGCCCAGGGCCCCGGTGAAGGCCGGGAAGGACAGCTTTACCTTGTGCTTAACGCCGATCTCCACCGAGGTGTCCACCGCGGGGAAGATGGCCTGGTCCGAATCCGGGGCCATGCCGACCGCGCCTACACAGGTGCCCTGGATGTTGAAGTAAGAAAAATCGCAGGGGTAGTCCTTGTCGGCGCCCGCGGTCACTTTCCCGAAGGGCATGGGGTAAAGGAGTTCCCGGCCCCGGACTGCGGAGCGGCCGATTTCACAGGGGCCGGGACACCCGTCCAGACAGGTGACACAGATGCCGGAGGGGGCAGGCTGCACCCGGTTCTTGGTGAGGGTGGCGGGACTGCGGTTGGGTTTGCTGATGGTCATGGTTTTCACTCCTTGCATAAAAAAATGTTCTTTATAAAGGAGAGTGGAGTAAGGTAGGGCCAAACAAATAATCAATAGCAAAAAATAAGCCAACCCAGAGGTTGGCTTATTTTGTTAGGAAAAACCAGGAGTTAATCGGTAGAAAGCAATTTTTCGCAACTAACATAAATTACATACTTGTTAGTTTTACTGATAATTAGCACCATAATTGTGAAATTACAAATAAATAATTTAGTAAAACTAATAAATTTCCTGAAGGGGAATAAAAGGCTGGCCCGGAAGGTCCAAAGGAGATGCCTACTCCTTGACGCCCGGAGGCAAATTACCTAAAATATTCCAAAAATCATAGACCCGCAATGGAGAGTAAGGTGTCCACAGAAGGAAAAAGGGTGCCCTCCGGAGTCAGCCGTCTGGATCTGCTCCTGGGAGGTTTGTTCATCGGTGATAACGTGGTCTGGCATGACGACGCCGGCAGCTTGGCCCCGGTCTTCACCCTCAATTTTCTGCTGGCCTGCCACCTCCAGAAGAAACCCATCATCTACGTGAGTTTCGACCGTTCCCCCAAGAATCTCCTGGACAAACTGGGGCATCTGGCGGAATATCCGGACCTCACCATTCTGGATTGCTTTACCCACGGCAAGGGCAACAGCTCCGCGGTCTTTCTCAAGTTTTACGAGGGCCTGGAAGCCGAGCTGCCCTGCCGCATCCTCAAGGTGGAGGACCCCCGGAACCCCCAGGAGTTCATGGACCGCCTCTACGCGGTGCACTCCGGGTATGAGGGAGACGTGCGCTTTATCTTCGAGAGCATCACCGGCATGACCGAACTCTGGGGGAGCGAGGACCGGTTCCTCCATTTCTATTCCCATTCCTGCCCCCGGCTCTATGAGCTCAACACCATAGCCTTCTGGGTTTTGGAAAAGAACGCCCACTCCCACCGGTTCCGGGCCCAGATCAACCAGATCGCCCAGGTGGCCATCGAGTTGACCATCAAGCGGGGCACCACGTCGCTCACGATCCTGAAAGCGGAAAACCGCAGTCCGGAAGAGTTTCATAAGCCCCATGTTTACTGGACCAAGGACCTGACCGTCACCTTTGAAGACGAATCCCGGGTCCCGGGGCGCATCGACCTGGGGCTGCGCCTCAAGGAGTTCCGCCTGCGCCGGGGCCTGTCCCAGACCGAGTTGGCCAAGCTGGTGGGGGTCACCCCCAGCACCATCTCCCAGGTGGAGTCCAATCTCATTTATCCTTCTTTGCCGGCCCTCTTCAAAATGGGGGAAGTCCTGGCGGTGGACCTCACCTCCTTTTTTGAAGAGCGGCAGGAAGGCCAGGAGCGCCTGGTGTTCACGGCCCAGGACGCGGTGGAGGTCAAACTTCCGGAGATGCCCGAAGGTACGGTCTTTGCCAAGCTCCTCTATCCGGTGGACTTCGAGGTCAAGGCCAAGCCTTATCTGCTGGAGATCAACCCCAAAGAGACTTTGCCCGGCCACTTTTTCTTCCATAAGGGTGAGGAAATCGGCTACGTCTTGTCCGGCAGGTTGCAGGTACAGGTGGGCAAGGCCGTGTACAACCTGAAAACCGGGGACGTGATCTACCTGACCTCGGAAGTCCCAGGCCAATGGCGGAACCCCGGGCCCAACGTGGCCCGGTTGTTGTGGATTAAGGTGAAGTGAGGCAGGGGGCAGGGGTTAGGGATTAGGGGTCAGGGGTTAGCCCCGTTGCTGTTTTACAAATATGTTAATCTTTTTAAGATATGAATCCCTACCTCAGTGAAAGTCTTTTAAGCTGTCATTCTGAACGGAGCGAAGCGGAGTGAAGAATCTCGTATTTGGGATTTTTCAGTCGCTTCACTCCCTCTGCCCCTAGAGGGGCCGCTGGGTGGCGATTCTGGGGTCGAGTTTAAAAAGCTTATTTTGAGCAATTCTCCCCACCAGCGAGCAGATAATCGCAGCTTGATTGTCCTGCCAGCGCCCCAACCCTATTGAAATATGATTGCCGTTTAGCTCCGGGACAGGAGAAACTGTTTCAAGGCCGGGAGCGCCGTTCCTGGAGAAAAATAGGTCAATTCAATAATTTCTTTATATCAATTTGAAGGAGGGTTAATTATATCCAACAATTGTTTGGGGTTCTTGCTTTCGCCAAGCTTTTCTGGCAATCCGGTAACCATTAATTTATCAAGTCGCTCAAAGTATTCCAAAGGTAATTTTATGACCTCCATAGGAGGTAAACCAGCAACAATACGACAGGCAGTCTGAGGCCCTAACGTTGTGTGGCCTCCAATTTCCTCACCATAGCCAAAAAGTCCATGACCTCCTCCACCTCGCACTTCAATTTGTCTTAGAAGTTTAGAATACTGAGCTTTTGGTTTTTGGGGTTTCAGTGAACCAGCAACAACAGTTCCATTTTTAACAAAAATATCAGTAAAATTATGCCCAATTAGGATATAGAGATCGGTACCTCGCACACCAATCATTGCTGTATCTGTTTTTAAGAATTGAGGGTATTTTACTTTATCAGTAAGGTTTATCATTGTATGTGCCAAGCCTCGAATGATATTCGGCACAACTTTCCATGTCTTGTTAGGATTATACATATATGATTCTATTATTATTTCACTTTTCGGTGCAATGAACATTTCAGTATCATCAATGAAATGCATCTGGGTTCTTGATGCCTCTTTTGTATGGACACCATCTCCCACTTCTGCTCCGAGTTGAACCTTTGCAGGAATAGCCGGATTTTTGCCACCTTTTAAGAGATTCACGTGTCCCAAAATCCTAACGAATGTGCAAACATCTGAGGCCCATGTTGCTGTATTCAAGGTTAAAATCACGCTTGATGCTATAAAAAAGGTGATTATCAGCCCCAAAAGCCAAAATGTATAGAATCCACATTTCGCCATTGCATTTTCTCCTATATCTGATGAAGGTTAATAATGAACGGCTGAATGATTTGGAAATCTTGTGCGGACAATATTTTTTTAAGAATTTAAACTTTATTGAATCCCTCTGTTAGCAAGGACTAATAATTTTGTCAATGAAAAAGCCCGGATTTATCAATCCGGGCTTCCTTGTTGGGGCCTTTTAGGTCTGGGACAGGAGAAACTGTTTCAAGGTCGGTAGCGCCTTCCCCGGCCCGGTGTCCAGCCTACCCTAAAACCCTGTCCACCTCCTTGGCGTCCGCGTCCATGACGTAGGGGATGCCGGAGACTTCCGCGGCTTCCCGGGTCAGGGCCATGAGGTCGCTTCCATCGATGTATTTTCAGGGCAAATTTGCGGGACCCGGCCATGAACTGCTGCAGGCCCTGGGTCATACCAAGTTGCCATCTAACAGGTAATATTAAGATATGGAAAATTCGTCA
>JAKAKP010000094.1 GCA_021813445.1 Deltaproteobacteria bacterium | reverse complement strand
TATTAAGCAAAGCAATTATATTGAAGGTGGTAAAGAGTGATGGCTGTTGCAACCATTGAAGAAGCAATCAACGATATCCGCCAGGGGAAGATGATCATCCTGGTGGACGATGAGGACCGGGAAAACGAAGGCGATCTGACCATGGCCGCGGAGCTGGTGACTCCCGAAGCCATCAACTTTATGGCCCGCTTTGGCCGGGGCCTCATCTGCCTGGCCATGGCCCCGGATATGTGCGAGCGTTTGCAGCTGCCCCAGATGGTCCGGAACAACCAGTCGGGCTTCAAGACCGCGTTCTGCGTCTCCATCGAAGCCCGGCGGGGGGTGACCACCGGCATTTCCGCGGCGGACCGGGCCACCACCATCCTCACCGCGGTGGCCGAATGCGCCAAGCCCGAGGATTTGGTGAGCCCGGGGCACGTCTTTCCCATCCGCGCCCGCAAAGGCGGGGTCCTGGTGCGCACCGGCCAGACCGAGGGTTCGACCGACCTGACCCGGCTGGCCGGCCTTAAAGGCGCGGCGGTGATCTGCGAGGTTATGAAGGATGACGGCACCATGGCCCGGATGCCCGACCTGGAGCAATTTGCCGCGGAGCATAATGTCAAAATCGCCACCATCGCCGACCTGGTGGAATACCGCCTGCGGCATGAGTCTTTCGTCCACCGCCGGGCCACCGTGAAACTGCCCACCTACTTTGGCGAATTTACTGCCATTGCCTACGATAACGATGTGGACGACAACCAGCACGTAGCCCTGGTGAAGGGGGAAATCATTCCTGAGGAGCCGGTGCTGGTGCGGGTCCATTCCGAATGCGTCACCGGCGATGTCTTCCATTCCCTGCGGTGCGACTGCGGCGATCAACTGGAAGCAGCCATGACCAAAGTGGAAGAGGAAGGCCGGGGGGTAATCCTCTATATGCACCAGGAAGGCCGGGGCATCGGCTTGGTGAACAAGCTCCGGGCCTATGAGCTCCAGGATCAGGGCGCAGACACGGTGGAAGCCAACGAAGCCCTGGGCTTCAAAGCCGACTTAAGGGACTATGGCATCGGCGCCCAGATTTTGCGGGATTTGGGGGTGCGCAAAATCCGCCTGATGACCAACAATCCCAAAAAGATCATCGGCCTGGAAGGCTACGGCCTGAAGATGGTGGAACGGGTGCCCCTGGAGATTCCCCCCAACCGGGTGAACCGCAACTATCTGAAAACCAAGTGCCAGAAGATGGGGCACATGCTGAAGCTGGTGGAGTAGGTTATCACGCAAAGCCGCAAAGGACGCCAAGGTATTTGCGCCTTTGCGTCTTTGCGTGAAAAATCTTTTGATCGGGGGAAGAATGCGAACCATAGAAGGCAAGCTCATTGGCGAGGGCCTGAAATTCGCCCTGGTGGTAAGTCGCTTCAATTCATTCATCACTGAACGGCTATTGGAGGGCGCCTTGGATTGCCTCCGCCGCAAGGGCGTAGCCGAAGAGGCCCTGACCCTGGTGCGGGTGCCCGGGGCCTGGGAGATTCCCCTGGTGGCCCAGCGCCTGGCCCGGTCCGGGGACCATGACGCCGTGGTTTGCCTGGGCGCGGTGATCCGGGGCTCCACGCCCCATTTCGACTACGTGGCCGCAGAGGTGAGTAAAGGCATTGCCCATATTTCCCTGGAGAGCGGCATCCCCATCGCCTTCGGCATCCTCACCACCGATAGCCTGGAGCAGGCCATTGAACGGGCCGGGAGCAAGGCCGGCAATAAAGGTTTTGCCGCCGCGGAAGCCGCGATTGAGATGGTTAATATCTTAAAAGAGTTGGGGTAATAGCGGCTGATTTTCTTCGGGCCGGGTTTGAAAACTGTTAACTATGGTCTCTTTTTCAAAGAAATATAAGGCTTAAAGTTTGTGGCCACTCTCTCCCGTAGCCGTTGCCGGGAAGTGGCCCTGCAATTTCTCTATCAGGCCGAGTTTTGCGGGCAGCGCCGCGCCGCGGAGGTAACCGCTTTTTGGCAGCATTTCCGCAAAGGGACCAAGGCCCCCGCCTACCTTTTGGAACTGGTGGAGGGGGTGACGGCTCACCTGGAGGAACTGGACGCCCTGATCGTGCGTCATTCGGAGCATTGGCGTCTGGAGCGCATGGCCGCGGTGGATCGCAACCTGCTGCGCCTGGCCGCGTATGAACTCCTCTACCGGCCCGAGATTCCACCCAAGGTGGTGATCAACGAAGCCGTGGAGATGGCCAAGACTTACGGCAGCGAGGGTTCCGGCGCTTTTGTTAATGGCATCCTGGACCGGATCCGGGTGGCTGCGGGCCGGGAGGTTTAGTTGTCGGCAGTAAGACTTGCATATCTACCAAAAATGACTTAATGATATATTATCAACCTGGGATAGCGTTCCAGTTGCTCACGGTTCCTCCCCAGAAAATTATGAAGAATGCGCATAGCCCGGCTTTTAACTTTGAACCTTGAACTGGGAACTTGCAACTTTTCAAGGCAGAGGAGAAAAGAAATGGCCCGAAAACTTTTGGCAGTGGCGATGATCTTGATTTTCGGACTATCCCTGGCCGGTTGCCAGACCGAGAGTGGCTATTATGACCCGGGCCGTTCCGCCGGGGCCGGGGCTTTGGGGGGCGCGGCCACCGGCGCGGCCCTGGGCGCCATTATCGGTGCGGCCACCGGCGCGCCAGCCACCGGCGCCTGGATAGGCGCGGCCGCAGGGGGCTTACTGGGAGGAGTGGGAGGCTATCTCTATGCCGAGCACCGCAACAGTGAGATGCG
>JAKAKP010000063.1 GCA_021813445.1 Deltaproteobacteria bacterium | reverse complement strand
CTTTGACCTCATCCCAGAGCTGCACCGCGGCCAGCGAATGTTCCGCCAGGTCCTCCAGTTCCCGGCGGGCCGGCCGGCCGTGGAGCCTGGGGCCGTAAACCACGTTGTCATAGATGGATAAGGGGAAGGGGTTGGGTCTTTGGAAGACCAGGCCCACTTTTTTCCGGAGGTGAGTGAGGTCCGTTTCGGGCGCGTAGATGTCCTTCCCGTCGATGAGCACCTCCCCGGTGATCCGCACTCCGGGGATGAGGTCGTTCATGCGGTTGAAGGTGCGCAGCAGGGTGGATTTGCCGCAGCCCGAGGGGCCGATGAGCGCGGTGATGGCCTGCTGTTGAAAAGCGGTGCTGATCTCTTTCAGGGCGTGAAAGTCACCATAATAGAGATTGAGATGCCTGAGGGTGATGATCCCTTCGAGGGGGCACTGGAGGGAATTATCCGAATCTGCCGGAGATGTAGTCATCGGTGCGTTTATCTTTAGGTACGGTAAAAACCCGGTGCGTATCGCCGATCTCGACGATCTGGCTCATCAGCAGAAAGGCCACCCGATCCGTGGCCCTGGCGATCTGCTTGGTGTTGTTGCTCACCAGGATGATAGTATAATTCTTTTTCAATTCAAACAAGGTCTCTTCGATCTTGGCGGTGGAAATGGGGTCCAGGCCGCTGGTGGGCTCATCCAGCAGCACCACTTCCGGTTCCATGGCCAGGGTGCGGGCCAGACAGAGGCGCTGCTGCTGCCCCCCGGAGAGTTTTAGGGCCGAGTCGTGCAGGCGGTCCTTGACCTCATCCCAGATTTGTGCGGCCTGGAGGCTACGCTCCACCAATTCCTCCATCTCCTGGCGGGGCCGGCCGGCAAGGCGGGGGGCCAAGACCAGATTCTCCCGGATGGAGCGGGGAAGGGGCATGGGTTTGCTGAGGACCAGGCCCACCCGGCGGCGCAGATTCACCACATCATAGTCGGGGTCGAGAATATCTTCGTCATCCAGCCAGACCCGGCCTTCCACCCGGGCCTTGGGGATGAGATCGCACATGCGGTTTAAGACCGTGAGCAGGGTGCTCTTGCCGCTTTTCGCCGGGCCCATGAGGCCGAAGATCTCCCGGGGCCGGATCTCCAGGTTGATATCCTTCAGGGCCTGAAAATCCCCATAAAAAAAGGAGAGATGCTCCAAGCGGATTTTATGTTGTGATTCCTGGTTCATAAGCCTATCTATTGTTAGGGCGGGCCTCCGTGCCCGCATCCTTTACCCCTTTGACCATGACCCACTCATAATCCTCAATTTCCGGCCATCTCTTGGCAGGATTATTAAGGATATACTGCGCTTTCTCCACAAATTCCTCTTCATCCCTGACAATGCGATCAAAGTATTCATTCAGCCAAAGTGACCCTGTCCGGCCAAATTGTCGCTGGAGGGTGTTAGCCGTAAATGATTTCCAGGACTGGATGGTATTATGCAACATATGATTCTCCAAGGGGTCAACCAAGACATGAACATGGTCAGGCATAATGACATAGGCCAAAAGATTATATCTTTTTGCATCAAAGTACTCAAAAGCCGAGGCCACGTGGGGCGGGCCTCCGTGCCCGCCAAGCCTTGACATGGCAATTGGGTTGCTTATAAAGCAATGCCCACAAATTTCATAATAGGCGCTTTCCATACATGGAGGTCAGGCGGGCACGGAGGCCCACCCCACCAATAAAAGGTCAATTTTTATGGACTTCCGAAAAATTATAAATCACGGTGGATTATGATATCTTTATGAAATGCCTGTCTAAAGCTTCGCTGCATTGCCCGATTCGAGTCCCATAGCAATTCTTCCGATGGCCCCAGCACGCCTGGCAAACTTCGCCATGTCGGTTTCTCTCACCTATAAAAATTATCACTGGGGTTAATCCTGCTTTTTATTAAACCTTGCTTAGCAATAATTTTTTCACCAGTAGTTGATAAAAAAGAGACATCACCTTTAGTTACCTGGGCAAAAGCCTGCTCAAATGTATGGAATGTACGGAAATCGTTTCCACGGCCACCATCTGGATGGGGCATGTTTCACCTCCGACATTTCTTTCACGAAAACCGCCGCATCAGCCGCTGCATCAGGGAATAAGCTATTAGGTTGATCAGGAGAATGGAGATCATGAGGATGGCCGCGGTGCCGTAGGCGTTGGGCATGGAGATGCCTTCCCGGGCCAGGATGTAAAAATGCACGGCCATGGTGCGGCCGGAGTCAAACAGCGACGTGGGGGTGCGCAGGGCCGCGCCCGCGGTGAAGAGCAGCACCGCGGTCTCCCCCAACGAGCGGCCGACGCTGAGCATGATGCCGGTGGTGATGCCCGGCAGGGCGCTGGGGAGCACAATCCGGGTAATGGTCTGCCACTGGCTCAGGCCCAAGGAATAACAGACCTGGCGGTAGTCCCGGGGCACGGCCTTGATGGCCTCCTCCGCGGTGCGGATGATGATGGGCAGCACCATGACGGCCAGGGTCAGGCCCCCGGAGATGATGGACCAGCCGAAGCCCAGTTTCATGACGAAGAGGACAAAGCCGAATAGGCCCAGGATGATGGAGGGCACCCCTGCCAGGCATTCGGCGCCGAAGCGGATGATGCGGGTGGCCCAGCCTTCCCGGGTATATTCCGTGAGATAGATGGCGGTGCCCACTCCCAGGGGGGAGGCCAGGATAATGGCCAGGAGGGTAATATAGACGGTGGCGACGATGGTGGAGAAAATTCCGCCGTGGCGGCCCATGTCCGTGGGGTCCTGGGAGAGGAAGCTCCAGGTTACCTGGGGCAGGCCCTTCACAGAAATATTGACGATGATGAAAATCAAAATGAGCAGGGTCAAGCCGGTGAAGGCCCACAATACGGTCTTGGCCAGGGCCTGGGTGATACGGGGATGAAGACGCCAGGCCATGTTTATCTCCGCCGGGTGATGAGAGTGGTTGAAAAATTGAGAATCATAATGATAATAAAAAGCACGATGCCAGTGGCGAACAAGGCCTCCCGGTGGCGGCCCGCGGCATAGCCCAGCTCCAGGGCGATGTTGCTGGTCAGGGTGCGCACCGGCTCCAGGATGGAAGTGGGCAGCTTGATGGCGTTACCGGCCACCATGATCACCGCCATGGTTTCGCCCACGGCCCGGCCCATGCCCAGGATGACCGCGGTGATGATCCCGGAGGAAGCCGCCGGCAGCACCACCCGCCGCACCGTCTGCCATTCGGTGGCCCCCAGGGCGATGGAACCGTCCCGATAGACGTCAGGCACCGCGGTGAGGGCGTCGATGGAGATGCTGATCACCGTGGGCAGGATCATGATGCCCAGAATCACCGCCGCGGCCAAGAGGGACAGGCCGGGGCCTCCCAGGTGGTCCCGGATCAGGGGCACCAGCCAGACCACCCCCAGGAAGCCGTAAACCACCGAGGGAATGCCGGCCAGCAGCTCCAGGGTGGGTTTCAGCAGCCGCCGCAGCCGCAGGGACGAAAACTCCGCCAGGACAATGGCGCAGGCCAGACCCAGCGGCACCCCCAGGATCATGGCCCCCAGGGTGACCAGGAGCGAGGAGACGATCATGGCGCCGATGCCGAAAAAGCCCTTGGTGGGGGCCCAATGGGTGGAAAAGATAAAGTCCTTGAGCCCCGTATGCAGGATCAGGGGCAGGCCTTCCTCAAAGATGAAGATGGTGATGATCACCAGGGAACTGATGGACGACAGGGCCAGGAGAAAGAGCACCCTCTCGATGAATTTGCTTTTGTTCACTAATTAACTCCCACCAAACCTTCCTTCTCCAGCAGATGCTGGCCCTGGGGGCCGAGGATGAAGTTCACAAAGGCCCGGCACTCGCCCGCGGGAGGGACGCGGCTCACCAGCAGGAAGCGGCGCACCAGCTTGTAGACCTGCTTCTTGATGTTCTCCCGGGTGGGGAGCACCCCGTCAATGGCCACCGCCTTGACTTGCTCATCCACCAGACCCGCGGAGATATAGCCCAGAGAATAGGGGTCACCCGCGACAATCTCCCGCACCGCGCCGTTGGAATCCTGCACCAGGGCCGAGGGGGTGAATTCAGTTTTGCCCATGACCAGATGTTCAAAGGCTTCCCGGGTGCCGGACCCCTCCTCCCGGGTGATGAGATCAATGCTATGGGGCGGCAGGCCCAGTTCCCGCCAGTCGGTGATCTTGCCCTGGAAGAGTTGCCGCAACTGCTCCAGGCTCAGATTGTTCAAGGGATTGCTGGGGTGGACCACCACCGCGATGCCGTCCCAGGCAATGGCGATTTCATGGAGGCTTTTTTCCGCGGCCACCAACTCCCGGGAGGAAGCCCCCAGGTCCGCGGCACCTTGTTGGGCGGCAAAAATACCGGCGCTGGAGCCGCCTCCCTGGACATCGATGCGCGCCCCCGGGTGCTCCTGCATATAGACTTCCGCCAGCTTTTCGGCAAAGGGCTGCACTGAGGTGGAGCCGGCGATGCACAAGCCATGATTCGCGGCCTTGCCCCCTCCCTTACACCCCCCCAACCCCGGCAAGAGGCCCAAAAACAGCAGCAAAAGGCTGCCCCAGCGGAGCAGCCTGCCGGTTGGCGCCGCCAGGCCCAAAACAGAGGAGAACCGCTTTTGGCGCTCTGGTGCCGGCCTGGTCTTTTCAGGGAAACAGGACATGGTTAGAATGGGGACGCCCCCAAAATAAGATCATGGGAAAAATAGAACAAGGGGTCGTTGCTATTATGGCAAAAAACAGAGAAACTTCAATCCAAAAGAAGTTAAAAGCCAGGGACCCAAGTTTCACGAGCGTTTCCCCGGATCAAAAAAGGGCCGGCAAGAAGAGATCATGGACCTTTTAAACCCTTCGACGAAATTTCAGGAGCAGCGCCGCTTTCAGGAGTTCGCCCGGAGCTTGATCCGCCTGCCGCAGCCGGGGGAGGGGGCGTTGGCTTATCTGCTGCCGGAGGAGAGGTGGCAGAAGATCCATGGCGCCCTGACGGACCCGGAGCCCTGGTTCATGGGGCTATCCCAGGCCACCGGGGTCTATTTTTTTCCGTCCCGGGAATGGCCGCTCCGGCTGCTCCGGTATCTGCGGCGCTTGGGAGTGCGGCGCTTGCTGGAGGCCGGGGCCGGCCGGGGCTACCTCTCCGCGGCCCTCGCTCCCCTGGCCGCGGCTGCGGGCCTGGATTTTCTGGCGGTGGACCGGGGGGACGGCGAATTCCAGGCGGGGCTGCCGGTTTGCCCCCGGGTGCAGCCGGGGGACGTCTTTGGGGTGATCCGGGATTTTCAGCCCCAGGCGGTGGTTTACGGCTGGCCGCCCCCGGGACAGTCCATCGCCCCCCTGTTTCAGACCCCCTCCCTCCGTTATCTCCTGCTGCTGGGGGAGGAGGGGGGCGGTGCGGCCGGAGCCCCGGAGGACTGGCAGAAGCTCCCCCATAAAATTTCCCCCTTTTTGAGCCTTTTTTCGCGGGGCCGCACTGGACCGAAGCGGCATCGCGTGACTATATTCTTCAAAAAGTGAGTTAGTTCCAAGTCGAGAACTCTGAGAAAGTCCCCTATTCTGTCATTCTGAACGGAGCGTAGCGGAGTGAAGAATCTAGACATCCCCAAGGCTAGATTCTTCGGTCGCGCCGCTCCCTCAGAATGACAAGACGAAGAAAGGAGAAAATGACGTAGTGGCGGATCATGTCCCCTTTGTCGTGGAAGAAGAGTGCATCGCCTGCGGCACGTGCGCAGAAATTTGCCCCGAGGTCTTTACGGTTAACGAAACCCTGGGCTTTGCCCAGGTGATCAATCCCGGCGGCGCCCCGGAGGAGAAGATCCAGGAAGCGATGGATCAGTGCCCGGTGCAATGCATCCATTGGGCGGATGCGATGGAATAATGGCCCCATCGAGGAAAGGGTATGAAACAGGTCAATCTTTTTGCTGAAGGCAAGTTCAGTGATAAGGGGATGGCTAAACTCCTGGTTCATGATTCCCCTTATTTCAAAATCCTCAATTTTAATTTTCAGCCGGGGCAGGAACTGCCGGTGCACGCCCACGACATCGAAGGCCAGGTGAGTATCGCGGTGCTGGAGGGGGAGGGGGAGTTTCTGGGGAAAGACGGTGCGACCCTACCCGCACCGGCAGGCGCGGTGCTGGTCTGCGACATCGCCGAGCCCCACGGCTTCAGGGCCAAGACCGCGGTCCGGCTGTTGGTGACCATTGCGCCGCCCATTTGAGGGGCCGGACCGCGCAGTTTCCATGAAAAAGGATGGACAAGAGCGGCATGGCTGAACGCTTCCCGGTAATCGATACGTAAGAATGTATTTCCTGCGGCAACTGCGAGGCGGTGTGTCCTGAGGTCTTCCACCTCAATGAAAATTTGGGGCATTCCGAGGTGATCGATCCCCACGGCGCTCCGGAGGAGAAGATCCAGGAAGCCATGGATCAGTGCCCGGTGCAATGCATCCATTGGGCGGATTAATTCCAAGCGAGGCCTACGGCCACAACCAGCGGGTCCTGGGCCGGGAGCCTTTTGAGGGCGGGAGGTCTATTCCCTCCAGAGCTTGTTGCTCTGGTAGGCCTGGAGCTGGCGGTCGTAAGGAGCAAGGTCCTTGGGGGGGACAGGGCCTTGATTTTTTAGCAAGGCCAGCGCCTCTTCCTGGGTCTCCACGGCTTCTTTAAATTTGCCGGTCTCGGCATAAGCCGCGGCGAGGGTGCGTAGAGAATCGGCGTTTTTATGGTACAGCACCGCTTTTTGGGCTAATTGCACGGCCCGGGCGCCGTTGCGATATTTGTCGGTCTTGCTGGTGGCAAAAACCCAGGCCAGGCCGAGATATGTCAAATAATGGGGCTTTTTCTCCAGGGCCTTGGTGAGATCGGCAATGGCCTCCGCGTATTTGCCCTTCTTGCTGTAACAAATTCCGCGCAAGGTGTAAGCATCGTAAATATCGGCATTGAGCTTGATGGCTTCGGTATAATCGGTAATGGCCAGATCGAGCTCCCCTTTTTTCTCCGGGCCGTCCCCCGGTTCATGTAGGCGGCAAAAAAGTCGGGTTTTAAGAGGATGGCCTCGGTATAATCGGCAATGGCTTGATCCAGCTTGCCCTGGTCCATTTGGGTGCCGCCCTTGATAAAATAATCCATGGCCGATTTCGTGGGGGCGGGGGGCATGGGGGGAGTGATCTCCTGCTGGGAAGCGGCTGGCTGGGACCAGGCCGCCAGCATCACCCCCCAGACCACGGCCAGCAGGATAAACCTGAAGTTGGGGATGGGTTTCATAATAATTTCTCTATAATAAATGTAAAATGCTACATCCTTGAATACCTAGATCATCACAAAACCTCAAAAATCACAAGCAAAATTGCCCTGAGGCAGGTCTTTCAACGCCAGCAGGATTTCCCCGGGCAACCGGAAGAGTTTCGGAGGAATCCGTAAGGGATCAGTGGTTTATTTTGTTATGGATTGTGATAAATTGTAACATTGTTTTTCATAATCAGCGGAGCTTATTAATCAGACTATGGATACCACCAGAAAATTGTTCGGCACCGACGGAGTCCGGGGCGTAGCCAATATCTATCCCATGACCGCGGAGGTGGCCCTGCAACTGGGCCGGGCCCTGGCCCATGTCATCAGGACCGCCCCGGGGAAAGACAGCATTGTGGTGGGCAAGGACACCCGCCTGTCCGGTTACCTTCTGGAATATGCCATTACCGCGGGCATCTGCTCCATGGGCGTGGATGTCTACCTGTTGGGGCCGCTGCCCACCCCGGGGATCGCGTTCATTACCTCCTCCATGCGGGCCGATGCGGGCGTGGTCATTTCGGCCTCCCACAATCCTTACCAGGATAACGGCATCAAATTTTTTTCCGGGGACGGGTTTAAGCTGCCCGACGAGATTGAAGCCCATATCGAGAAAATCATGACCGATCCGGGGGTGGATGAGGTCCGGCCCACGGCCACCGAGATCGGCCAGGCCTTCCGGATCGATGATGCCCGGGGCCGCTACGTCTCCTTTCTGAAAAGCACTTTCCCCAAGGAGATGGATCTGGACGGCTTAAGGATCGTTCTTGATTGCGCCCACGGGGCCACATATAAGGCGGCCCCCGAAGTTTTTAAGGAATTGGGCGCAGACCTGATCACCGTGGGGGTGCGGCCCAACGGCAAGAATATCAACTATAAATGCGGTTCCACTTACCCGGAAGTGATGGCCAAGCTGGTCAAACGCCATCGGGCTGATTTGGGGATAGCCTTCGACGGTGACGGCGACCGGGTCATTATGGTGGACCATCAGGGGCAGGTGGTGGACGGCGACCACATCATGGCCATCTGCGCCCGTGACCTCCACCTGCGGGGCAAACTGCGGCGAAAAACCGTGGTGGGCACGGTGATGTCCAACCTGGGCCTGGAGGTGGCCTTAAAAGACCTGGGCTGCCGGCTGCTGCGCACCGCGGTAGGGGACCGGTACGTGGTGGAGGCCATGGTCAAGGGCGGCTATGTGCTGGGCGGCGAGCAGTCGGGCCACGTGATCTTCCTGGACCATACCACCACCGGGGACGGCATCCTCACCGCCCTGCAACTGCTGGCCGTGATGATCCGGGAAGAAAAACCCCTGGCGGAGCTGGCCCGGGTGATGGAGACCTTCCCGCAACAGCTCATCAACCTGCGGGTCAAGGAAAGACGCGATTTGAAGACCATTCCGGCCGCGCGCCAGGCCGTTTCGGCTGCGGAAAAACGTTTGGGGGGCCGGGGCCGCGTATTGGTGCGCTATTCCGGGACAGAACCGTTGCTGCGGATCATGGTGGAGGGGGATAATCCCCGGGAGATCGAACATGTGGCCCAGGACTTGTCCCTAACTCTGGAAAAGCTATTGAGTTGAGGAGCGAACCTTCATGCTGCTGGTCATGGATGTGGGCAACACCAATACGGTTATCGGGGTTTATCAGGGAGAGAAACTGCTGAGCGACTGGCGCATCCGCACGGAGAAGGATGCCACCATCGACGAACTGGGAATCCTGCTGCGCAACCTCTTTCAGGCCCAAGGCCTGTCTCTCGAGCCCGGCACCGATCTCATCATCTCCTGCGTAGTGCCCCCCATGGTCAATACCCTGGAAGGCTTTTCCCAGCGCTATTTAAAGGTGAAGCCCTTCTGGGTGGGGCCGGGCATCAAGACCGGCATGCCCATTCATTACGATAATCCCCGGGAGGTGGGTGCCGACCGTATCGTTAACGCGGTGGCCGCGTACGAGCAGGTCCACGGTGCGGCCATCGTCGTGGATTTCGGCACCGCCACCACCTTCGACGTGGTCTCCAGCCACGGCGAGTACCTGGGCGGGGTTATCGCCCCGGGGGTGATGATCTCCTGCGAGGCCTTGTTTCTCAAGGCTTCAAAACTGCCCCGGGTGGAAATTTTTGTCAAACCCAAGAGTATTATCGCCAAAGACACCATCAGCAGCATGAACGCAGGGATTATTTACGGCTACGTCGGCCTGGTGGACGGCATTGTCAGCCGTATCCGGGAGGCCTTGAAGGAACGCTCCAAGGTCATCGGCACCGGCGGCTTGGCCTGCCTCATCGCCTCCGAGACCCATAGTATTGACTGGGTGGATGATTATCTTACCTTGAAAGGTCTGAAGATCATCTATGAGCGGAACCGTCCCCGCCGGGAGAAATAGCTGTGATCCCCGATGAACCGGGCGTCGGCCGCCGCTACTTGCAGGAGACCCGCTACCGCCGGGAGAGTTTGGGGGAGCCGGGTCCGGCCTACCCCCGGGTGCCCCGGTATAAAGAATACCCTGAGGCCCCGCAGCGCCTGCCCCTGGAAACCGCTCCCAGGGACCCCTCGGACTTGTGGGCCTGCCTCCGGGAGCGCCGCTCCCTGCGGCAATACCGCGAGCGGCCCCTGTCTTTGGAAGAACTTGCGGCCCTGCTTTGGGCCGCCCAGGGGGTGACGCTGGCCAGCCATAATTTTCTCTTCCGGACCGCGCCCTCCGCAGGCGCGCTCTATCCGGTGGAGACTTACCTGGCCGCTCACCGGGTCACTGGCCTGGACCAAGGGATCTGGCATCTGCACATCCCGGATTTCACTTTGGAGTTGGTGGCGGCCGGGGACTGCCGCCAGGCCCTGGCGGCGGCCGGCCTGGGCCAAAACTTCCTGGGCACCGGGGCCGCAGTCTTTATCTGGACCGGGGTCCTCAACCGGGCCATGGCCAAATACCGGGAGCGGGCCATCCGTTATATCTTTCTGGACGCAGGCCACATCTGCCAGAACCTGATGCTGGCCGCCACCGCCCTGGGACTGGGCTGCTGCCCGGTGGGAGCCTTTTTTGACCATGAGGTGGAACAACTGGTGCAGGTGGACGGCCGGGAAGAAGTGGCCCTCTACCTGGCCGCAGTGGGGGCGGTGGGGTGAAGAATAAGTGATCAGTGGCCGTGGCCGGTGGACAGAGGAAAGAACTGATCACTGCCCACTGACCCCTGGCGCTGATTCTTGGACCCGCCCCAATCCCTTATACTTTTTCAAGGAGATATTATGAGGCGATTGGTGTTGACCGTAGTATTGTCCGTGAGTCTGGCCTTGACAGGTGCAGTGCATTTTTCCTGGGCTCAGGGAGTCCAGGAAAAGGTCAAGGCACTATCAGATAAGGCCGCCAAGGATTATCTGACCCAGGGCTTGATGCTGGCCGGTGAGGGGGGCAGGGATGAAGATGCGGCCAAAGCCTTCCACCAGGCCATCTCTCTCAGACCCGATTGGGCGGAGGCCCATAGCCTGCTGGGGAGCGCCCTGGCCCGGGCCGGCAACTACAAGGAGGCGGAGGCGGAACTGCGCAAGGCCGTCACCCTGAAACCAGATTACGCCGAGGGTTGGAACTACCTGGGTCAGTTCTATAAAGATCAGCACAAAGACAAGGAGGCCCAGGAAGCCTTCAACAAAGCCAAGCAATACGCCCGCTGAAAAGACAGGGGCCGGGGGTCAGGGGTCAGTTGTCAGTTGTTTTCTCTGACCCCTGCCCCCTGGCCCCTGCGTATCTCTCCCGTTCGCTGTAGATGCAGCCGCAGTACTGCTGCCGGTAGAGGCCCAGGGCTTTGCTCTGTTCCTGGCCGCTCTGCCAGCCCTCCCGGAAGTCCTCGTAGTAGAAAGGCAGGCCCACTTCCCGGCCCACCTGTTCCCCGATTTCCTTGATTAAGGCATGTTTCTGATACTTGCTGTAGAGCAGGGTGGAGGTAAACGCGTCGAAATTGCCTCCCCGGGCTGTGCGCGCGGCCGCAGTCAGACGCAAGTGGTAGCAGAAACGGCACCTCTCCTGTTCCCGAAAGACCACCAGGCGGAGAAATTTCTCCAGGTCATAGGCCCGATCCCAGATGACCGGGAGCTTCCGCCGCCCGGCATATTCCTCCAGGGCCGCCACCCGCCGGGAGAATTCCTGGTAGGGCTGAATATTGGGGTTGTAGAAGAATCCGTGCACATAATGCTGGCCCCCGGTTAAGGAGTCAACCGGATAGATGGCGCAGGGCGCGCAGCAGATGTGCAGGAGGATTTTCATTTTGAAAGACGGTTTCCGGTTTCCAGTTTTCGGTTAAAAGATTATGACGAACTCTTTTTGCCGCCCTGGGGGGGCGATAGATTTCATCGCAGTTCCCCATAGGCCTTTTGCACACCCATAAAATATGAAAAGAATCGAGGCGGGCATCTCGCCCGCCCGCTAATCCGCACAGGCTGGAAAGCCTGTGCTACCGCAGATTTACTTTTAGGAACAGAGCTCGGGGCCTTCGGCCCACCTTCGGATTTATGATAAGTTCTCGGAAGTCGCAGTAATCAACCTTGAACCTTGAACTTTGAACTTTGAACACCCAAAGGCAGACCCTTAACCGAAAGCCGAAAACCGAAAACTGTATTTAAGTGGCCCGATACCCCATAACCCGCTTGACCGCGGCCCCCAGGTCGCCGATGTTGGCCACCACCGTCACGCCCGCGGCCTCCAGCGCCGCGATCTTGTCCGCGGCCTTGCCGCTGCCGCCGGAGATGATGGCCCCGGCGTGACCCATGCGTTTGCCCGGCGGTGCGGTCTGGCCGGCGATGAAGGCCACCACCGGCTTGGTGACGTGGCGGGAGATAAAGGCCGCGGCCTCTTCTTCCGCGGTGCCGCCGATCTCCCCGATGAGCACCACCCCTTCAGTCATCGGGTCATCCTGGAACAGGGTGAGCATGTCGATGAAGTTGGTGCCGATGATGGGGTCGCCGCCGATGCCCACGCAGGTGGACTGGCCGATGCCCAGCAGCGTCATCTGGTGCACCGCCTCGTAGGTGAGGGTGCCGCTCCGGGAGACCAGGCCCATGGGGCCTGGCTTGTGGATATGCCCGGGCATGATGCCCACCTTGGCCTGGCCCGGGGAGATGATGCCCGGGCAGTTGGGGCCGATGAGGCGGCAGTCAGTACCGCACAGGACTTTCATCACCTTGACCATGTCCAGGGTGGGGATGCCTTCAGTGATGCAGACCACGACCTTGACCCCTGCGGCCGCGGCCTCCAGGATCGCGTCCGCGGCAAAGGCCGGGGGCACGAAGATCAGGGAGGTATTGGCGCCCGCGTCCTTAACCGCCTGGGCCACGGTGTTGAAGACCGGGATCTCCTCCACCTTCTGGCCGCCTTTGCCGGGAGTCACCCCGGCCACCACCTTGGTGCCGTAATCCCGGCAGGCCAGGGCATGGAAGGAGCCTTCCTTACCGGTGATGCCCTGCACCACCACTCGAGTTTCTTTGTTAACCAGAACGCTCATATTTCTCCTTCATTCTCTCTGTGATCGCTCTCTAAAAACTTACCGCTTTTGACCCTGCCGCGGCCAGAGGGGTCTTCCCTGCTCGTCCCGGAGCTTGACCACCTGGTCCCCTTTTTTCAACTCACCGGCAATGAGCAGGGCTATCTGGGGATGTTGCACCCGGGAGCCGGTGATTTCCACCTTATCCCCCACGGTCAGTTTCATCTTCTGCTGCTCCAGGTAGGAGGCGGGGCCTACTACCACCATGACCGTCTCTTTGGCGGTTTTTACCTGCAAGTGCACGCCTGCGGCCATGCCCGGCATCTGCTGCACCTGGGTCACTTCCCCCTGAATGGTCTCCACCGTCTTGGGGTCATAGTGCATGCCCATGCCCATACCGCCGCCGGGACCCATGCCCTTCCCGCCTCCGCCCATGCCACCTTGGGCCCAAGCGCAGACGGCCATGAGCAGCATCAGGATTCCTGAAAACACCAGAATACTATTAAATTTCTTCATGATAATCTCCTTATATCAGGGCTTCCCAAATGCCGGTTTTCTAACTGTGCCTGCATTCCGGCAGGTGGAGACATGGCTTTTAAGGCGCTGTGCATCCGGCCGCGGCCGCCGCCGCCCCGCCCCCGTTCGCTAACGTTGGGAGTAATGAGGAAAGGGAACGAGAGGAGGAGCACGGTCAGCACCAGGGCCGCCCAAGCCAGGCGGCTGCGGGTCTGGGGCTCGGGCAGCAGCCGGGTATAGAGCCCCAGGATCATCTGCCAGTGGAGAATGAGGTGGATGGTGAGCAGCCCCAGGAGGGTGAAGGCCAGGTAAAGGTGGATATCCCCCCAGTCGTGGCGGTCCCAGCCCAGCCAGCTGAGTTCCACGTTCCGGCCGTATTTGCTCCAAGCCTGCCGCCCCGGCACCAGGACATATTCCATGAGGAACCCCAGCCCGGCCATGGCCATCAGGCAGAAGAACATCAGGCCATCGATGACGAAATTGAGCTTCGACTTATCCATTGGGCGCTCCTTCTGGAGGGAGACTGGCTGGCTCCCCCTCAGGGCTTCTGGGACCCGCGCCATAAAGGCTGCCCTTGCTCATTGCGGAGTTTCAGGACCTGGTCCCCCTTGCGCACTTCGGCGGCAATGAGCGCGGGTTGCCCCTGGACCAGAATTTTCGAGCCGGTAACCTGGATCTGATCCAGGTTGCCAATCTTCATCCCCTGCTTTTCCAGGAACCAGCCCGGACCCAGGTAAACGGTGAGAGTTTCCTTCTTTGTTTTCAGGGTCAACTGGGCTCTCTCCGGCATGCCGCCTTTGGGGGTAGGCCGGGGTGCGGCCACCACGATCCCCTGTACGGTCTCCACGGTTTTGGGGTCATATAGGGCCGGCTTCCCGGTGCCGTCTCCCTGGGGCTGGGCCCAGGCAGCGCCGCTGAGGAGGAAGCAGATAAGTCCGGATAGGATGATAATTCTGTATTTTTTCATGGAACCGTCTCCCCAGCCGCACCGCCTATATTAGCTAGATACCTGTGCTACTGAAGACAAATAATACATGGGATTGGGGGAGGGGGTAAGGGCCCCCGGCCCTTACCCCCTCCCCCTAACATTTCCTACCCCACCAGGGCCGCCACTTTCTGGGC
>JAKAKP010000079.1 GCA_021813445.1 Deltaproteobacteria bacterium | reverse complement strand
TCGCCAACCCCTTCTTGGCCAGGTGCTTGGTAATGGCCGCGGTCAAGGTAGTCTTGCCATGGTCGATGTGCCCAATGGTGCCTACGTTCACATGCGGTTTCTTGCGCTCAAACTTCTTCTTGGCCATTAGGACTTCCTCCTGAACTCAAAAGGGGTCATGCCCGGGCTTTATTCCGCCCCAAAATTTCCTCCGCCAAAGAAGCGGAGACCGGCTCATAATGATCAAACTGCATGGTAAAAGTGGCCCGGCCCTGGGTGGCGCTCCTGAGCACCGTGGCATAGCCGAACATGGTGGCCAGGGGCACCTGAGCCTGGACGATCTGGGTATTGCCCCGGGTCTCCATGCCGGTCACCCGGCCCCGGCGGGCGTTTACCTCACCCATGACTTCGCCCACAAATTCTTCCGGCGTCACCACCTCCAGGGCCATGATGGGCTCCAGCAGCACCGGCTTGGCCTTTTTGGCGGCTTCTTTGAAACCCATGGACCCGGCGATGTGAAAGGAGCGCTCCGAAGAATCCACTTCGTGGTAGGAGCCGTCCACCAGGGCCACTTCGACGTCCACCATCGGGTAACCCATGATGCCCGTGGCCGCGGCTTCCTTGACGCCCTTTTCCACCGCGGGGATATATTCCCGGGGCACCACGCCGCCGACGATCTTATTTTCAAAAACCACACCGCCGCCGGGCTCCAGGGGCTTGATCTCCAGGACCACGTGGCCGTATTGGCCCCGGCCCCCGGACTGGCGCACAAATTTGCCTTCCGCCTGCACCGCCTGGGTGACGGTCTCCCGGTAGGCCACCTGGGGTTTGCCCACCTGGGCGTCCACCTTGAATTCCCGCATCAGCCGGTCGACGATGATCTCCAGGTGCAGCTCGCCCATGCCGGAGATGATGGTCTGGGCCGTGTCCGTATCGGTGTGCACCCGGAAAGACGGGTCTTCCGCGGCGATCTTGCCCAAAGCCTGGCCTAATTTGTCCTGGTCCGCCTTGGTCTTGGGCTCGATGGCGATGTCGATCACCGGCTGCGGGATGTGCAGGGCCTCCAGCACCACCGGCTGCCGGTCGTCCGCCAGGGTGTCCCCGGTGGCGGTGTTTTTCAGCCCCACCGCCGCGACGATATCCCCGGCATAGGCCGCATCAATCTCTTCCCGCTTGTTGGCGTGCATCTTCAACAGCCGGCCGATGCGCTCCTTGGTCCCCTTGGTGCTGTTTAAAACCGCGGCCCCCGAGGACAGGACTCCAGAATAGACCCGCAAAAAGGTGAGGTGCCCCACAAAGGGGTCGGACAGCAGCTTGAAAGCCAGGACCGCCAGAGGGGCGTCGTCCGCCGCAGGCCGCTCCATGATCTGACCGTGGGGGTCCTCGCCCTGAATGGGCGGAATATCCACCGGCGACGGCAGGTAATCCAGGACCGCGTCCAGCACGGGTTGGATGCCTTTATTCTTGAAGGCCGAACCGCAAAGCACCGGCACCGCCTGCAGCTTGATAGTGGCCTGCCGCAGCGCCGCTTTCAGTTGCTCCTCAGATACCGGTTCGTCGGCCAGGTACAGCTCCATGATCCCTTCGTCCAGCTCGGCCAGGGCCTCCACCAACCGGCCCCGGTATTCCTGGGCCAATTCCCGGTAATCTGCGGGGATCTCCTCCACCGCGAACTCGGTGCCCAGGGCCGCCTCGTCATAGACCAGGGCCTGCATGGCCATCAGATCGATGATGCCCTTAAAGCGCTCTTCTTCTCCCAAGGGCAGCTGCACCAGCACTGGATTGGCTTTGAGGCGCTCCCGCATCATCTTCTCGCAACGGAAATAATCGGCTCCCACCCGGTCCATCTTATTGACAAAGGCCAGCCGGGGCACACCGTAACGGTCCGCCTGGCGCCAAACGGTCTCGGATTGGGGCTCCACCCCGGCCACCGCGTCGAAGACCGCCACCACTCCGTCCAGCACCCTCAAACTGCGCTCCACCTCAATGGTGAAGTCCACGTGCCCCGGGGTGTCGATGATGTTGATGCGATGATCCCGCCAGTGGCAGGTGGTGGCCGCAGAAGTAATGGTGATGCCCCTTTCCTGTTCCTGGGCCATCCAATCCATCACGGCCTGTCCCTCATGCACCTCGCCCATCTTGTGGGTCACTCCGGTGTAGTAAAGGATGCGTTCCGTGGTTGTGGTCTTGCCGGCGTCGATGTGGGCCATAAACCCTATATTCCGTACCCGGGTTAGTGGTGTTGAACGTGGCACTTAAATTTACCAACGATAATGCGCAAAGGCCTTGTTGGCCTCCGCCATCTTATGCGTATCTTCCCTTTTCTTAATGGTAGCACCCCGGTTCTGGGCTGCGTCTAACATTTCTGCGGCCAACTTCGCCCCCATGGATTTTTCGGCCCGGGCCTGGGAATAGGCAATGAGCCAGCGGATCGCCAGAGAGACGCGCCGATCGGCCCGCACTTCCACGGGTACTTGGTACGTGGCGCCCCCCACCCGCCGGGATTTGACCTCGATCAGGGGTTTGACGTTGTCCATGGCCTGATGGAAGAGCTTGAGGGGCTCATCCTGGCCCTTCTGCCCGACGATGTCCAGGGCTTGGTAGAAAATGCGCTGGGCCACGGACTTCTTGCCCTTCTTCATCAAACCGTTAATGAACCGGCTCACCAGGACATCGTTATATTTCAGGTCCGGCAAAACGCCCCTTTTGCTGACTCCGCCTTTTCTTGGCATTTCAAAACCTCGGTCTCCTGTCTCCGGTCTTTGGTCTTCGGTTTTCGGATTTATCTTTTACCGTAGACCGTAGACCGTAGACCGATGACTATCTTTTACTTCGGCCGCTTGGCCCCGTACTTGGACCGGCCGCGGCGGCGGTCCTGGACCCCGGAGGCGTCCAGGGTGCCCCGCACCACGTGGTAGCGCACGCCGGGGAGATCTTTCACCCGGCCGCCCCGGATCAGGACCACGGAGTGCTCCTGCAAATTATGCCCCACCCCGGGAATATAAGTGGTCACTTCGATGCCGTTGGTGAGACGCACCCGAGCCACTTTCCGCAGGGCGGAATTGGGTTTCTTGGGAGTAGTGGTATACACCCGGACGCATACTCCCCGTTTCTGGGGGCAACTTTGTAAAGCCGGCGACGCCGTGCGTTTGCGCATCTTTTCCCGGCCTTTGCGAATCAACTGACTGATGGTAGGCATAGCCTCTCCTGCCGTCCCCCAATGGGGAGCAACTCAAATCTAATAATTTTAGAAAATTTTACCTCTATCTGTCAATCATTTATTGACTGGTAAGCGCGGCTTCTTCAGCTAAATTTTCCGGCAAGGCCTCCGCCGGGGCCGGCAACGCTTCTTCCTCCCCGACAATCTGCATTTCCAGTTCCCGGTATTGATCAAGACCCGTGCCCGCGGGAATCAGCCGCCCCATGATCACGTTCTCTTTGAGGCCCCGCAGATGGTCGACTTTCCCCAGGACCGCGGCGTCGGCCAGCACCTTGGTGGTCTCCTGGAAGGAGGCCGCGGAGATCCAGGACTCCGTGGTCAGAGAGGCCTTGGTGATCCCCAGCAGCATGGGTTCACCGGTGGCCGGCCTCTTGCCCTGCATCAGCGCCTCTTCGTTCCTTTCCTCAAAGACCCACTTTTCCACCTGCTCGCCCATGAGGAAGTCGGTGTCGCCGGGGTCCACCACCTTGATGCGCCTGAGCATCTGCCGCACGATCACTTCGATGTGCTTGTCGTTGATCTTCACGCCCTGGAGGCGGTAGACCTCCTGGACCTCGTCCACCAGGTACCGGGCCAGCTCTTTCAGGCCGCTGATATTCAGGATGTCGTGGGGGTTGGCGGAGCCGTCCATCAAGGGCTCCCCGGCCCGCACGTAGTCGCCTTCCTGCACGGCCACGTGTTTGCCTTTGGGAATCAGGTATTCCTTGGGCTTGCCCACTTCCGGGGTGACCACGATCTTGCGTTTGCCTTTGATGTGGCGGCCGAAGGAGACGATGCCGCTGATTTCGCTGATGATCGCAGTCTCCTTGGGCTTGCGCACCTCGAAGAGCTCCGCCACCCGGGGCAGACCGCCGGTGATGTCCTTGGTCTTGGTGGTCTCCCGGGGAATCTTGGCGATGACGTCGCCGGGCGCCACCTCGTCGCCTTCCGCCACCATGAGGATGGCCCCCATGGGCATGAAGTAACGGGCCGAGGCCGGTGACCCCGGGATGCGGGCGGTCTGGCCCGACTCATCCTTGATGGAAATACGGGGTTTGAGTTCCTGGTCCCGGGACTCGACGATGAGGCGGGAGGCCTTTTGGGTCACCGGGTCCACCCGTTCCTGGACCGTGATGTTGTCGATGATGTCGCCGAACTTGATGCGACCGCCCACTTCCGTGAGCATGGCGTTGGTGAAGGGGTCCCATTCGGCCATGACCTGGCCCGCCTCCACCTCCTGGCCCTCTTTCACCTTGATGTGGGCCCCGTAGGTCAAGGGATAGCGCTCCCGTTCGATCCCTTTTTCGCTCAAAAGGACCAAATCGGCCTGGCGGCTGAGGTTCACCAGCTCGCCAAAGCGGTCCACTACGGATTTCATGTTGTCGAAGCGCACCCGCCCTTTGCCCCGGGCCACGTGGTAGCTCTGTTCCACCCGCCGGGATGCGGTGCCGCCGATATGGAAGGTGCGCATGGTCAACTGGGTGCCGGGCTCGCCGATGGATTGGGCCGCCAGGATGCCGATGGCCTCGCCGATGGACACCGAAGTGCCGTGGCCCAGATCCCGGCCGTAGCACTTGGCGCAGACGCCCCGCCGGGTCTGGCAGGTGAGCACCGAGCGAATCTGCACTTTTTCCAATCCTGCCTCTTCAATGAGCCGGGCCGCGTCCTCATCGATCTCTTCGTTGGCCTCAACCAGCACGTCGCCGGTATGGGGGTCCATGACGTCTTCCAGGGCCACCCGGCCCAGGACCCGGTCCCCCACCCGCTCGATAATCTCGCCGCCTTCCACCAGGGGAGTGACGTAGATGCCGTCGATGGTGCCGCAATCTTCCTCGGTGATCACCGCATCTTGGGCCACGTCCACCAGCCGCCGGGTCAGGTAGCCGGAGTTGGCCGTTTTCAAGGCGGTGTCAGCCAGACCTTTCCGGGCGCCGTGCGTCGAGATGAAATACTGCAATACGGTCAGCCCTTCCCGGAAGTTGGCGGTGATGGGAGTCTCGATGATCTCGCCGGAAGGCTTGGCCATCAGGCCCCGCATGCCGGCCAACTGCCGCATCTGGTCTTTGCTGCCCCGGGCGCCGGAGTCGGCCATCATGAAGACCGGGTTGAAACTGGAGATCTCTTCCTGGCGCGTCTCCTTGGTTTCCTGGTCTTCCACCGAAATCACTTCCCGGGCCATTTCCGCCATCATCTCCGCGGCGATCTCGTCGGTGGCCTTGGCCCAGATGTCCACCACCTTATTGTATTTTTCACCTTCGGTGATCAGACCTTCCTGGTACTGTTCCTCCACCTGGCTCACTTCTGCCTGGGAGTCCTTGAGAATCTCGGGTTTGCGCCGGGGCACCATCATGTCCTTGATGCCGATGGAAATCCCCGCCTTGGTGGCGTAGCGGTAACCCAGATCTTTCAAGCGGTCCGCCAGGAGCACCGTCTGCTTGATGCCGCAGGTGCGGTAGCACTTGGCGATGAGCTTGCGGATTTCCCGTTTGTTCATGGTGCTGTTCACCAGCTCGAAGGGCATGCCCTCGGGCAAAATCTCGCTCAAGAGCACCCGGCCCACCGTGGTCTGGTAGATCTTGCCGTTGATGCGCACCGGGATGCGGGCCTGGAGATGCGCCTCGCCCTGGTCGTGGGCCAGCCGCACCTCTTCCGGAGAAGCAAAGGGGATGGGCTTTTCCCCGTTCCGGGCTACCCGCTCCCCTTTGACCAGGGGTTTCTCCCGGGTCAGGTAGTAGAGCCCCAGGACGATATCCTGAGTGGGCACAATGATGGGGTCCCCGTTGGCCGGGGAAAGGATGTTGTTGGTGGCCATCATCAAGGCCCGGGCCTCGATCTGGGACTCGATGGACAGCGGCACGTGCACGGCCATCTGGTCGCCGTCAAAGTCGGCGTTGAACGCGGTGCACACCAGGGGATGGAGCTGGATGGCCTTGCCTTCGATGAGCAGGGGCTCAAAGGCCTGGATGCCCAGGCGGTGCAAGGTGGGGGCCCGGTTGAGCATCACCGGGTGCTCCCGCACCACTTCGTCCAGGATGTCCCAAACCTCCGGGGTCTCCCGGTCCACCAGGCGCTTGGCCACCTTGATGGTGGTGGCGTGGCCCTGGGCCACCAGCCGGTGGAAGATGAAGGGCTTGAACAGCTCCAGGGCCATCTGCTTGGGCAGGCCGCATTGGTGCAGCCTCAGTTCCGGGCCGATGACGATGACCGAGCGGCCGGAATAGTCCACCCGTTTGCCCAGGAGGTTCTGGCGGAAGCGGCCCTGTTTGCCTTTGAGCATGTCGGACAGGGATTTTAAGGCCCGTTTGTTGGGACCGGTGATGGTCCGGCCCCGGCGGCCGTTCTCAAAGAGGACGTCCACCGCTTCCTGGAGCATGCGTTTCTCGTTGCGGATGATGATATCCGGGGCGTTGAGTTCCAGCAGCCGTTTCAGGCGGTTGTTGCGGTTGATCACCCGGCGGTAGAGGTCGTTCAGATCGGAGGTGGCGAAGCGGCCGCCGTCCAGGTGCACCAGGGGACGCAGGTCCGGCGGCAGAACCGGGATCACTTCCATGACCATCCATTCCGGCCGCTGCCCCGATTCCCGGAACGCGTCGATGATCTTCAGGCGTTTGCCCAGTTTTTTCCGCTTGGCGTCGGAGCTGGTCTTGGCCATCTCCAGGCGCACCGACGCGGACAGGGTCTCCAGGTCCACGACCTTGAGCATCTCCCGGACCGCCTCCGCACCCATGCCGGCATTAAACCGGTCGCCGTATTCCTCCCGGCACTGCCGGTATTTTTCTTCGGACAGCAGGGAGCCCTTCACCAGGGGCGTATCCCCGCCGTCCACCACCACGAAGGCCTCGAAATAGAGGATCTTCTCCAGCTCTTTGAGGGTCAGATCCAGGAGATTGCCGATCTTACTGGGGAGGCTCTTTAAGAACCAGATATGCACCACCGGGCAGGCCAATTCGATATGGCCCATCCGTTCCCGGCGCACCTTGCTTTGAATGACTTCAACGCCGCATTTCTCGCAGGTAATACCCCGGTGCTTCATACGCTTATATTTGCCGCAGTTGCACTCGTAGTCTTTGGCCGGGCCAAAAATCTTGGCGCAAAACAACCCATCCCGCTCCGGCTTGAAGGTGCGGTAGTTGATGGTCTCCGGCTTCTTCACTTCCCCGTGGGACCAAGAACGGATCATCTCCGGCGACGCCAGAGACAACCGCACCGCTTCGATGCTGATGGGGTCTTCAGGACGGGCGAACAGGCTGTTTAAATCTTCTAAAGCCACTTCCCGCATTTTTTCCATAAAACCTTATTCCTTTGTGGTTTCCTTTTTCAGGAGTTCCACGTTCAGAGCCAAGCTCTTAAGTTCCCGCACCAGGACGTTGAAGGATTCCGGCAGCCCCGCTTCCAGGTCGTATTCCCCTTTGAAGATCTTCTCGTACATGCGGGTGCGGCCGGCCACGTCGTCGGACTTCACCGTCAGAAATTCCTGGAGGGTGTAGGCGGCGCCGTAAGCCTCCAGGGCCCAGACCTCCATCTCCCCGAGACGCTGTCCGCCGAACTGGGCCTTGCCGCCCAGGGGCTGCTGAGTCACCAGGGAGTAAGGGCCGATGGACCGGGCATGAATCTTATCCGCCACCAGGTGGTGGAGCTTCATCATATACATCACGCCCACGGTCACGTTCCGGTCAAAGGGCTCACCGCTGCGGCCGTCATATAACTTGGACTGACCACCCAGGGGCAGCCCTGCTTCTTCCAGGCAGACCTGCACTTCCTCTTCGGTGGCGCCGTCGAAGACCGGGGAGGCCATGGGGATGCCGTCCTGGTAATGCTTTTCCCAGAACTGGCGCAGTTCCTCGAAAGTGAGGGCGTCGATCTCCGCTTCCAGGGCCGGGTTCTTTAAAATCCCCTTAAGGCGGGCTTTGATGGCATCGATGCTGTAGAACCGGTCGATCAATTCGCCCACCTGTCGGCCCAGGGCGTGGGAGGCCCAGCCCAGGTGGGTTTCCATCACCTGGCCCACGTTCATACGGGAGGGGACCCCCAGGGGGTTGAGAACAATATCCACCGGGGTGCCGTCGCCAAAATAAGGCATATCTTCTTCCGGCAGAATGCGGGAGACCACGCCTTTATTGCCATGGCGGCCCGCCATTTTATCGCCCACCGCCAGTTTGCGCTTCATGGCCACAAAGCACTTGACCTTCTTGATCACCCCCGGGGGCAGTTCATCCACCTTCCGGAGGCGGCCCAGCTTGGCCTCAAAGAGCATGTTCACCAGGTGCAGTTGTTCCTGGTAGCGATCCAGGAGGGCATCCACCTGATCTTCCAGGCCGGATTCCTGAAAGGAAACATGGCGCCAGTATTCCAGAGGTTTCTTGGCTACCATCTCCGCCGGCACCACCGCGCCCTTCTCCAGGACGGTCGTGCCCTGGCGCTCGTCTTCCAGGGCTTCCTCCACCTTTTTCCCGGCCACCAGGTCCGCCATCTTCTGGCGGTAGCTCTGGGAAATAATGGCGATTTCGTCAGCCTGGTCTTTCTGGAGCTTGGCCACCGCTTCATCTTCGATGGAGCGGCTGCGATCATCCTTTTCCACGCCTTTCCGGGAAAAGACCCGGGCGTCGATCACCACCCCTTCGATCCCGGGGGGGACGCGCAGGGAAGTGTCTTTCACGTCCCCGGCTTTTTCCCCGAAGATGGCCCGGAGCAGCTTTTCCTCCGGCGTGAGCTGCGTCTCCCCTTTGGGAGTGATTTTGCCCACCAGGATGTCGCCGGGCCGCACTTCGGCGCCGACGCGGATAATGCCGCTGTCATCCAGATTGCGGAGGGCATCTTCCCCCACATTGGGAATGTCCCGGGTGATCTCTTCTTTTCCCAGCTTGGTGTCCCGGGCCATGACCTCAAATTCTTCAATGTGGATGGAAGTGAAGACATCTTCCTTCATCAGCCGTTCGCTGACCAGGATGGAATCTTCGAAGTTGTAGCCGCCCCAGGGCATGAAGGCCACCATCACGTTTTTGCCCAGGGCCAGTTCGCCGGTAGCCGTGGCCGGGCCGTCGGCGATGATCTGGCCTTTTGCCACCCGGTCCCCTTGCACGACAATGGGCCGCTGGTTGAAACAGGTGTTCTGGTTGGTGCGCTGGAACTTCACCAGCTTATAGATGTCCACCGGGGAACCGTTGCCCCCCGGGGCCGGCTCCGAGGCCCTAATCACGATGCGGGTGGAGTCCACGTCTTCAACGATGCCGCTGCGGCGGGCCACCACCGTGACCCCGGAATCCCGGGCCACCACTCCCTCCATGCCCGTGCCCACGATGGGCGCACTGCTGGTTAAAAGCGGCACCGCCTGGCGCTGCATGTTGGAGCCCATCAGGGCGCGGTTGGCGTCGTCATGCTCTAGGAAGGGGATCAGGGAAGCAGCCACCGAAACCAGCTGGTTAGGAGAGACGTCCAAGTAATCGACGCGCTCCGGGCTGACCATGATGTATTGATCACCATGCCGGGCTTCGATGTAATCGTCCAGGCACCTGCCCTCTTCATCCAGGCGGGCGTTGGCCTGGGCGATGATCTTGTTTTCCTCTTCCAGGGCGCTCAAGTACCGGACTTCCCGGGTGACCCGGCCCTTTTCCACCACCCGGTACGGGGTCTCGATGAACCCGAACTCGTTGACCCGGGCGAAGGTGCTCAAGGAGACGATAAGACCGATGTTGGGACCTTCAGGCGTCTCAATGGGGCAGATGCGGCCGTAGTGGGTGGGATGCACGTCCCGGACTTCGAAACCGGCCCGCTCCCGGGTCAAGCCCCCGGGCCCCAGAGCGGAGAGGCGCCGCTTGTGGGTGATCTCGCTCAAGGGGTTGGTCTGGTCCATGAACTGGGAGAGCTGGGAGGTGCCGAAAAACTCCTTGATCACCGCCTGCACCGGCTTGGCGTTAATCAGGTCATGGGGCATCAGGGTATCCAGGTCCTGGATGGCCATGCGCTCCTTGATGGCCCGCTCCATGCGCACCAGGCCCACCCGGAACTGGTTCTCCAGGAGTTCCCCCACGGCCCGGACCCGGCGGTTGCCCAGATGGTCGATGTCGTCCACCGGCCCTTCCCGGTCTTTTTGGAAGATGAGCTCCCGCACCGCCAGGAGGATGTCATCGGGCATCAAGGTGGTCTGGGTCAGCGGCAGCCCCTGACCCTCGGGCCGCAGCTTCAGATTCAGCTTCAGCCGCCCCACCGGGGAAAGGTCGTAATACTCGGCGTTGAAAAACAGGTTCTGGAAAAAGGTGCCCGCCACTTCGGGGTTGGGCCGGTTGCTGGGCCGCAGCCGGCGGTAGATCTCCAGGATGGCCTCGGCCATGTTGGCGGTTTTGTCCGCCACCAGGGTGTTGCGCAGGCAGGGGCTGACATTGACCCCGTCGATGTAAAGGAGGTCCAGCTCCTTCACGCTCCGGGTCTGCAGCAGCTCCACCTTGTCCTCGGAGAGCACTTCGTTGCAGAGCACCAGGGTGTCGCCGGTCTCCGGGTCCAAAATATCATGGGCCACTACCTTGCCTGCCAGGTCCCCGGGGGAGCCCATCAGGTATTCCACTTTGGCCTTTTTCAGCTTCTGGATGACCGCCGGGGTGATCCGTTTCATTTTCTTATGGATGACGTCCCCGGTTTTCGGGTCCAGGATGTCATCCGTGGCGGTTTTGTCCACCAGGAGTTCCGGGATGAACTTGCGGCGAATGGTCTCCGCCTCCAGATAGATCTTTTCCGTTTGATAGAAAAAGTTGAGGAGCTGCTCGGTGGTGTAGCCCAGAGCCTTCAGCAGGATCGTGGCCGGGAACTTGCGCCGCCGGTCGATGCGCACATACAGGATATCTTTGGGGTCGAATTCGAAATCGATCCACGAACCCCGCAAGGGAATGAGCCGGGCGGAATAGATGATCTTGCCGCTGGAGTGGATCTTGGCCCGGTCGTGGTCGATGAACAACCCCGGGGAGCGGTGCAGCTGGCTGACCACCACCCGTTCCGTCCCGTTGATAATAAAGGTGCCGTGCTCGGTCATCAGGGGCAGGGTGCCGAAATAGATTTCCTGCTCCTTGATATCCCGGATGGCCTGGGTCTTGGCATCAGGGCCCACTTCATAGACCACCAGGCGCACCCGGATCTTCATGGGCACCTCGAAGGTCATGCCCCGTTGCAGACACTCGTCTACGTCATACTTGGGGTCTCCCAGGCTGTAGTCCACAAACTCCAGCGAGCACGCGCCGCTGAAGTCCTTAATGGGAAAGACGCTTCTAAACACTCCCTGCAGTCCATATTCCTGGCGTTCCGCGGGGGGCAAATCTTTCTGCAGGAAACGGAAATAGGACTCCCTCTGCATCTCGATGAGATTGGAGATGTCCACGATCCGCTCGATCTTGCCGAAATTTTGGCGATACACCCTTAAAGGCGATAATGCTTTGGCCATGGGTACTCCTTAAAAAATGGCCGATTATTATCTAGAAACTTCCCCACTCGGCCCTCGGCGGCCTGGGGGAAAAGGGAAAAGAGGCAAAAGGGGAAAAGGAATAAAGGGGCATCAGGTTTTCCCCTCTTTCCCTTTTCACCATTTCGCCTTTTCCCCTTTTATTTCACTTCGACGGTCGCCCCCTGGGCTTCCAGCTTCTTCTTGATTTCCTCGGCCTCGGCCTTGGAGATGGCTTCCTTCAATACCGTGGGCGCGTTTTCCACCGCTTCCTTGGCTTCTTTCAGACCCAGGCTGGTGACTGCCCGCACTTCCTTGATCACCTGAATCTTGTTGGCGCCACAGGCGGTCAGGACCACATCGAATTCGGTCTTTTCCTCTTCCGCGGGCCCCGCAGCAGCCGCTCCAGGAGCAGCCACCGCCGCCACCGCCACCGGCGCGGCCGCGGACACCCCAAACTTTTCTTCCAACTCTTTGATGAGCTGGGAGAGCTCCAATACCGTCATGTTGGCCAGGTAGTCGACTACCTCAGCGTGGGAAATGGCCATCGTTACTCCTCCTTATCCTCTCATGCGCATCTGCTGACCGCATAATCTAGCTGCAACCCTGGAGTTGCATGATTTTCTCAGATTTTATGGATGACGCCGGCCGGAAACCTGCGTCTACTCAGCCGCCGCCGGGCTGGGGGTCTCAGCCGCCGCCTCAGCCGGGGCCGCGGCTGCGGCCGGCTCGCTTTCGGCTTTTTTATCCTTCAGGGCCACCAGGACGTTCAACAGGTTGCGGATTACCGCTGCCAACACGGTCACCAAGGACCTGGGCACTCCCTGCAGGACTCCCAAAAACTGGGCCAACAAGACTTCCCGGTCCGGAAGCTTGGACAAAGCCTCCACTTCCGCGGCCGTCAAGATCTGCCCGGAGAGCACTCCGGCTTTGAGTTTAAATTGCGGCTTATCCTGGGCGAACTTGACGAGCACCTTGGCCAGGTTCACCGGGTCGCCATATCCGAAGGTCACCGCATTGGGACCCACAAAGTGCGAACTCAGCTGGGCAATGGGACTGTCCTGGCCCGCGGCCCGGGAGAGGAGGGTGTTTTTCACCACCTTCACCTCCCCCTCGGCATCCTGGACCTGCCGCCGCAGCCGGGTGATATCTTCCACCTTCAGACCGGTGAAATCCGCGAGAATATTGAATTTGGACCGCCCGATGCGCTCCTGGATCCCTTCTACGATCTCGGCTTTTTCTGTTTTGCGCACCCCATCCTCCTTAGAGCAGCCGTATCAAATTCTTGACATCCGCGGCGTCCACCGGGATGCCCGGCCCCATGGTGGTGGACAGATGAATGCCCTTCAGGTAAGTGCCTTTGCTGGTGGCGGGCTTCAGGCGCATCAGTTGGTCCATCAAAGCCGCCAGATTCTGCAGGAGCTTCTCGGCTCCGAAGGAGACCTTGCCCACCGGCGCATGCACTACGCCGGCCCGGTCCACCCGGAACTCCACCTTGCCGCCCTTGAGTTCGTTCACGGCCTTGGCCACCTCAAAGGTCACGGTGCCCACCTTGACATTGGGCATCAGGCCCCGGGGACCCAAAATCTTACCGATCTTCCCCACCTGGCCCATCAGGTCCGGAGTGGCCACGGCCTTGTCAAACTCCAGCCAGCCGCCCTGGATTCTGGTGATGAGGTCCTCGGCCCCCACATAATCGGCCCCGGCCTCCAGGGCCTCCTTTTCCTTTTCCCCTTTGGCGAATACCAGGACCCGCACAGTCTTGCCCAGGCCATGGGGCAGCACCACCGCGCCCCGGACCATCTGGTCCGCATGGCGGGGGTTTACCCCCAAAGCCACCGCAGTTTCCAGGGTCTCGTCAAACTTGCTGCTGGCCGTCTCTAAGGCCAAACCCACTGCTTCCTGGTAGGGGTAGCGGTGGCCCGGATTAACCTTGGCGGCCACCTCCCGATATCGCTTGCCATGTTTGGCCATCGGTGTCTCCCTTGATTAGTTCAAAGTTCAAAGTTCAAAGTTCAAGGTTCAAGGTTCAAGGTTCAAGGTTCAAGGTCGTTGAACCGTCGTAGTGTCGAGCATACTGAATAATTCTGTCATCCTGAGCGCAGCGAAGGATCTATATTCTTCGGTCGCTTCGCTCCCTCAGAATGACAATTCATACTACTCCTTAATCTCGATGCCCATGGAGCGGGCGGTGCCGGCGATGCTGTTCATGGCCATCTCCAGGGTCACGGCATTAAGGTCCGGCATCTTCTGCTTGGCGATGTCGGCCAGCTGGACCTTGGTAATGGACCCGGCCTTTTCCCGGCCGGTCTCCTTGGCCCCTTTGGCCAGTTGCGCCGCTTGCTTGAGCAACACGGACGCGGGCGGCGTCTTGGTCACAAAGGTGAAGGACCGGTCGGCGTACACGGTGATCAGCACCGGAATGATGGTCCCTTCCTGGCCCGCGGTCTTGGCGTTGTAGCTCTTGCAGAATTCCATGATGTTCACGCCGTGCTGGCCCAAGGCCGGACCCACCGGCGGCGACGGATTGGCCTGGCCCGCGGGAAGCTGGAGCTTAATCTGGGCGATAACTTTCTTTGCCATTTTTAAAATTCCCTTATCTTAATCGGCTCTTGGCTATTCGCTATTCGCTGTTCGCTTTTAGCTAACAGCTAATAGCTAATAGCTAATAGCTAATAGCTAAAAGCCAATAGCCTGTAGCCTATATCTTCTCCAACTGCGTAAACTCCAGTTCCACCGGCGTGGGCCGGCCGAAGACGCTGATCATCACCCGCACCCGGCCCCGGTCCGGCCGCACCTCATCCACCACTCCGGTGAAATTGGCAAAGGGACCGTCCGTGACCTGCACTTTGTCCCCGGTCTCGAACTTGATCTTGGGCTTGGGCCGCAGCACCCCTTCCTGCATCTGGGCGATGATCTTGGCCGCGTCTTCCTCGGGGATGGCCACCGGCTCGTCTTTGCTGCCCACAAATCCGGTGACCTTGGGGGTGTCCTTCACCAGGTGCCAGGTGTCATCCGTCAGTTCCATGCGCACCAGCACGTACCCGGGGTAAAACTTGCGGTGGGAGAGCTTGCGCTCGCCTTTAACCATCTCCTCCACTGTTTCTGTGGGCACCAGCACCTCGGTGACCAGATGCTCCAGCCCCCGGGACTTCGCCCGCTCCTGGATGGCCTCCTTGACTTTCTGTTCAAACCCGGAATAGGTGTGAATGATGTACCACTTCTGGTCCACTTATCCGTCCTTTGCCTCAGTGGATAATCTGACGCACCAGCCGGGAGAGGCTGTAATCGATCAGGCCCAGGAAGATAGAAATAATGACCACCAGCAACAGGACCACCCCGGTGCCGCCCAAGGTCTCTTTCCGGCCCGGCCAGTTGACTTTCTTCAACTCCTGCCAGGCCTCCTTCACGAACTGCACGACGCTGCCCCAGTATTGCCTGACCGGCGGGAGCTTGCTGGTCCAGGACACCCGGGGTTTGGCGGGCTTCAACCTGATTACCTGACTCCGCCCGCTATTAGCGGCGCCTTCTTTGGCGGCGGCTTTGGGCTTGGTCTTAATCTTCTTCATAATGAGGGTCCCACTATTTGACTCCCGGTTAGAGAAGAGTGGCGATTGCCCGTCTGCAGCCGGGTTTGCTTAGACACCACGAACAATGCTTCCTTCTCAATTCCTTAAATTTAAGGTTCGTCAGAGATGATTTCAAGGGGAGAGATCTGACGACACGGCAAATGCGGCTCGCCCGCAAGGACCCCCGTTGGCTTTTCCATAAACTGGCAGGCCAGGAGGGATTCGAACCCCCAACATCCGGTTTTGGAGACCGGCGCTCTAACCGTTCGAGCTACTGGCCTGATTATTCCCCCTACTTGCTCTCTTTATGCAGGGTGTGGGTCCGGCAAAACGAACAGTATTTTTTAAAGCTCAGCCGGTCAGGTGTCCGCCGTTTATTCTTGGTGGTCGTATAATTCCGGCGCTTACACTCGGTGCATGCTAAGGTAATGATATCTCTCATGGCTTATTCCACTATTTCGCTCACCACGCCGGCGCCGACGGTGCGGCCGCCTTCCCGGATGGCGAAGCGCAGTTCCTTCTCCAGGGCCACGGGCGTAATCAGGTGCACCGTCATGGAGACGTTGTCCCCCGGCATCACCATCTCCACCCCGTCCGGCAGCGTCACCACCCCGGTGACGTCCGTGGTCCGCAAATAAAACTGGGGCCGGTAACCCGAGAAAAACGGCGTGTGCCGGCCGCCTTCCTCTTTGTTCAAGATGTAGACCTCGGCCTTGAACTTGGTGTGCGGCGTGATCGACCCGGGCTGGGCCACCACCTGGCCCCGCTCCACTTCGTCCTTCTTGATGCCCCGCAGCAGCAGGCCCACGTTGTCGCCGGCCTGGCCCTGATCCAGGGTCTTCCGGAACATCTCCACCCCGGTGCACACCGTCTTCTGGGTGGGGGCAAAACCCACGATCTCCACTTCGTCGCCCACCTTGATGACGCCCCGCTCACACCGGCCGGTGACCACCGTGCCCCGGCCCGAGATGGTGAAGACGTCTTCGATGGGCATCAGGAAGGGTTTATCGATAGCTCTGACCGGCTCCGGAATGTAGCTGTCCAGCGCCTCCATCAACTCAAAAATGGGCTTCACCGCTTCCGCGTTGAAATCGTCCTCTTCCAGGGCCTTCAGGGCCGAACCCTTGATGATGGGGATGTCATCCCCGGGAAACTCGTACTTGGACAAGAGCTCCCGCAGCTCCAGCTCCACCAGCTCGATCAGGTCCGGGTCGTCCACCAGGTCCACCTTGTTCAGGAAGACCACGATGTAGGGGACGCCCACCTGCCGGGCCAGCAGGATATGCTCCCGGGTCTGGGGCATGGGGCCGTCGTCCGCGCCCACCACCAGGATGGCCCCGTCCATCTGGGCCGCGCCGGTGATCATGTTCTTGATATAGTCCGCGTGCCCCGGGCAATCCACGTGGGCGTAATGCCGCTTGTCCGTCTCGTACTCCACGTGAGCCAGGGCAATGGTGATGCCCCGCTCTTTCTCTTCCGGGGCCTTGTCGATCTGGTCGAAGGGCACGAAGCTCGCCAACCCCTTCTTGGCCAGGTGCTTGGTAATGGCCGCGGTCAAGGTAGTCTTGCCATGGTCGATGTGCCCAATGGTGCCTACGTTCACATGCGGTTTCTTGCGCTCAAACTTCTTCTTGGCCATCTTTCTATCTCCGCCTCAAGTTGACCTTTAACCCGGCTCCGCCCCGGGGCTGGGTTTAAAATCGGTGGCGCAGGCTTTCCAGCCTGCGCTCCTCCAGTTTATCTCCGCACCCTTACGGGTTGAGTTTCCTCTATTACTTTGGTTTTGCCTGGTAGCCGCAGCCTCAAGCCTGCAGCCGGAAATTCCGCCGATCCAGAAATCTGGAGCCCACGACCGGGATCGAACCGGTGAACCTCTTCCTTACCAAGGAAGTGCTCTACCTACTGAGCTACGTGGGCCCTGTGCTGGAGCGGGAAACGGGACTCGAACCCGCAACCCTCAGCTTGGAAGGCTGATGCTCTAGCCATTGAGCTATTCCCGCCGTTTCCCGCCTTGCTGCAAAAATGGTGGAGAGGGGAGGATTCGAACCTCCGAAGGCTGAGCCAACGGGTTTACAGCCCGTCCCCTTTGGCCGCTCGGGAACCTCTCCAATTCGACGACAATATACCCCGCTGGAGCTGGCGATGGGACTCGAACCCGCAACCTGCTGATTACAAATCAGCCGCTCTACCATTGAGCTACGCCAGCCGAGGCCCCGCCGTTTCCTTAGGCCGTAAATGACCAAATTTTAACTTTATAAATTTATTAGACCTTGCAACCCTTGTCAATGTTTTTTCAAAAAAATCTGAAATTGATTTGCAGGAACTGCCGGAGGATCATAATGGCTTTGGAGAGACAGGGGCATAGGAGATTTCAATTGGTTTATATTAACATTTCATTAAAGCTTTCGCAAGCAAACCTTTCCTCCAGGGGGCGGAGAAGGCGGCGCTCTCCGGGGCAGTGGCGCCGGGCTCCGGCCTTGCCTTTCAATTTGACAGAACCTCGGCTTACTGGCATATTCCTAGGCAAAGGAGACCCTGATGGACCCTGCCCTTTCCCGTCTTTTGCGGCAATTGCCGGCAGTGGCTGAACTGCTGCGGCACCCCCGTCTGGCCGCGGACCTGGCGGCCCTGCCCCGGTCTTTGTCCGTAGCGGTGATTCGGGACCATCTGGAGGTGCAGCGGCAGCGCTTCGCAGCCGCCCCCATCGAGACTCTGCCCGGGGAGTTCGATCTGGATGGTTTCCTGACCGAAGTGGCCCAGGCCCTTCAAGCCGCGGCCCTACCCTCCCTCCGCCGGGTGATCAACGCCACCGGGGTGATTATTCATACCAACCTGGGGCGCTCGCCCCTGGCCGCGGAGGCCCTGGAGCAAATTGTAGAGGTGGCGGCCCACTACTCTACCCTGGAATATGATCTGGTCAAAGGAGAACGGGGCTCCCGCCATGACCACCTGGAAGGGCTGCTTCAGGAACTCACCGGCTGCGAGGCCGCATTGGTATTGAACAACAATGCCGGCGCGGTGCTGTTGGCCCTGAACAGCCTGGCCCAAGGCCGGGAGGTGATCATCTCCCGGGGGCAGTTAATAGAAATCGGCGGCTCCTTTCGCATGCCCGAGATCATGGCCGCCAGCGGCGCCTTCATGAAGGAAGTGGGCACCACCAACAAGACCCACCTCCGGGACTATGAAAACGCCATCACTTCCGAGACCGCAGCCCTGCTTAAGGTCCATCCCAGCAATTTCCGCATCATCGGCTTCACTCACGAAGTGGAATCACCCGAACTGGTGGCCCTGGCCCGGCGCTACGGGCTTCTGGCCTTGGAGGACTTGGGCAGCGGCTGCCTCCTGGATCTCAGCCGCTACGGGTGGGAAAGAGAGCCCACCGTCCAGGAAAGCCTGGCCGCGGGCCTTGACCTGGTGCTCTTTAGCGGCGATAAACTCCTGGGCGGCCCCCAGGCCGGGCTGGCCTTGGGCTCCCGGGAGGTCGTGGCCAGGCTGCGCCAGAACCCTCTGACCCGGGCCTTGCGCCCGGACAAGATGACCCTGGCCGGCCTGGAGGCCACTCTGCGTCTCTATCTGGATGAGCCCCGGGCCCTGGAGGCCATTCCCACCCTGCGCATGCTAACCCGGCCCCTGGCGGATCTGGAGCGTCAAGCCCGGTATCTGACCCGGGCCATGAAACGCCGCTGGGGAACCAAAATCAAAGTGGAAGTGCGCCCCAGCGAAGCCCGGGTGGGCGGCGGCTCCCTGCCCGGAGCGGTGCTCCCCAGCCGGGCGCTGGCCCTGGAACTCCCCCCTCTGGCCTCCCATGAATTGGAGGCCCGTTTGCGGCAAATCCAGCCCCCGATTATCGCCCGCCTGGAACACGGAGCCTTGCTCCTGGATCTGCGGACCATCCGGCCCGAGGAACACAGGGCTCTATTGGCGGCATTAGGCCGGGTGATAGAGACCGTGCCCACCCCAACCGGCCTCTCCGGTTAATACCATGTTCGCTTTTGCATGCAACAAATCCCAAAGACCGGCGTGTATCGACGTGCATCGGAGGGTAATATTTAACCGCCGATAAACGCAGATGAACGCCGCTGATTCTGCCGGTTTGTTGCATGGCAATAGGATTTGGGAACTCCAGAGGTTTGCCAGACCGGCAAGGCAAAGTAAAATTCGGGAAGGTATATCAGGGAGGGAGCCGCGGGCGGGGCGGCCAGAAGCTGAAAGAGGAATTGCCGGAGCAAATGATGGGGGTGGGGAGGAATCCTCCCCCCTCCCCCCCAAATCAACTCCCATAAAGCGGTTTCCCCCAATTTCTGGTGTTCCTGGGGGAGCTAGGTCAAACCAGCATCGAGGGAAAAAAACCCTTATCATGCAATGCACTAGCAGTGCCGGTTACTGGCCCCCCCTCAGGGAGCGGCCGGAGATGGGGAAGCGCGCAGACCGTAATTACCCCGTTTCCCCTCAGCTGTCTGCACCGGCATTAGGCCTGAGCCAGCTTCGGCATGGTTAAGCAGGTGACCAGTATTCACAACTGCCAGGGCATCTGGCCACCCCTTCCCCATGTCTCTTGGTGGCAGCTTTGCTCGGCCTCTTACTTCACTAAATCTTTCAGCTGCTTACCGGGTTTAAATTTTACCACCTTGGTGGCGGGAATCTTAATCGGTTTGCCAGTTTGCGGATTCCGACCTTCCCGGGCCTTCCGTTGGGAAACCACGAAGGTGCCGAATCCAGCCAGGGCCAAACGGCCTGTCTTTTTCAAGGTATTGGAAACAGTACGAATTAAAGAATTAATGGCCTTTTCCGCGTCAACCTTCCTTAATTGGGCCTCACCTGCCACTTGCGCAATCAATTCTGCCTTAGTCATGCTTTGGTCTCCATTTCTCCTGGTTTGCGGTTAATTACTTATCCCGGTACACCTAATCATGACCAACATCAGCAAATGGTATCCCCTTGGCCCATCCCCCCTTTTCCCTGTATTTTGTTCAATAGGCAATGGGTTCCCCAAAATACCCCTGCCTTGCCAGTATCCCGCGGGTTGGCGGTTCTTTGATAGCACAAATTCCCCCGCCATGACAATAAAAAATTAACTAATTATTTGCTTTGGGCCTGCATTTCCCTGGGCAGGAGGGGACCGCAGAGCTGAGACGATTGGATTATGTTGAAATTATCAGTAATTATCAACTGGAGCCGACTTCTTGGCCCGGAGAAAAAAATACCGGTCTTAAAGTTCCCCGGGGGTGCCGGTTAACGGTTGACTCGACGCAATAAGCCGACGGCCACTGCTCCGAAGCCCAGATGGGGCATGGTGACGGCCCAAAAAATCGGCCACCGCCCTGCCTCACCAAAGGACACACAGAATCCGAAAAAGAGCCAGTAGCCGAACATCAGTCCCAGGCCCATGGTGACTACTACCGGGATGTTAATTTTCTCTCCCCGCAAAGTCAAGGCCAATCCCATGATTACCAAAATCAAAGGGGTAATGGACAGGGAGATGCGCCGGTAAAGATCAAGCCGGTAGGAAGTGGATTTGTAGCCGTCCCGTTCCAGACGCCGGACAAAGTGATAGAGTTCGATCAGATCCATCTCGTTCACTTTTTTTTCCAGTCCGGAGAAGTCTTCCGGCCTTTCCGTGAGGACCACATCCCGTTCCTCAAATTTTTCCCCGAATTCTTTTCCCCCTGGGTCAAGAGACTGGATAAAACCATGGTAAAAACGCCAGTGGTCTCCCTGCCATTGAGCCCGGCTTGCGGCAATAACCTGGATCAGGTTGAACTTGCGGTCAAACAGATAGATATTGACTCCTTCCAGAGTCTGCGTATCTTTCCGGAACAGGAGGATATTGTAGATGACCTGGTCCCCTTTGTACCAAAAATGCTGCATATTCAGGAGACTGGGCAATGGTTTTTTATCCACCCGGGTTTCCCAAAAAAGGTTGAGCCGGGCCTGGCTCCAAGGCACCAGGTAGAGCTTTAACGAGAGCAGCAGCACCCCTGCCAGGATGGCGATAATAATGGCCGGCCTGGTTAAGCGGAGAATATCCAGACCTGAGGTCCTGATGGCCATGGTTTCGTGGCTCCGGGACATCAGACCGAAAGTCAGCATCACTCCCAGCAGCACCGCCGGCGGGATAACTTCCGACAAAGAAAAGGGGATTTTCAGGAGGAAGTAATGCAAAAGATCCACCACCCCTAAACGGGCCCGGACCAGGCGGTCAATCTTCTCAAAGAAATCCACCACGATGAATATAGAAACAAAGGTAGCCATGCTGAGGCCGGTGAGTTTGAGGAATTCCCTGGCCACATAGGCTTCCAGGATGCGGGGACGCATGGAGGGGAAAAACTTCATTATTATGTGATATATCAGAAAACGGGGAAGAGGATAAGGGGGATGGAAATCTGTTTTCCGTTTTCCGTTTTCCGTTTTCCGTAAGTGCAGAATTTCTGCGGATATGGCAGTTTCTTTTCAGGGTCGGAAGATAGAATTATGACGCCTTTACTAACCCTTTTTCCTTAACAGAAAACTGGAAACAGAAAACTGTCTCTAAATGCGTCTAGGTTTTCACCTCTCCATTGCCGGGTCTTTGCTGCGGGCCATTCAGCAGGCTCAGGTCCTGGGTTGCCAGGCCTTGCAGATCTTTGTCCAGAATCCCCGGGCCTGGAAATGGCGCGAAATTCCGCGGCCGGAAATAGAGGCTTTTATCTCCGCCCGCAGGCTGGCGGGCCTGGGCCCTTTGGCCGTGCATCTCACCTATCTGCCCAACCTGGCGTCAGTGGATGCGGCTTTGTATCAGAAGTCCAGGGAGCGCTTGGCCCGGGAACTGGCTTTGGCCCGGGAACTGGAGGCCGATTACCTCATCTGCCATCCCGGCCACGCGGCTTTGGAGCCGGAGAGTTTCCGGCGGGTGGCCCGGACCCTGGCGGCGGCAGTGGCGCAAACGTCCCCGCCGCCGTTGGTGCTCATAGAAAATACCGCGGGCCAGGGCCAGGAATTGGGGTGGCGGCCCGAGCACCTGGGAATGATTATGCGCCGGGCGGAGGTGCCCCTGGGCCTCTGCCTGGACACCTCCCACGCGTTCGGGGCCGGCTATGACCTGCGCCACCCGGCAGGAGTGGCCCGTTTACTCCTGGAAATCGCCCAAGGTCCCGGCCTGGAGCGCCTGAAAATCATCCACCTCAATGATTCCCGGGCGCCCCTGGGCTCCCGCCGGGACCGCCACGCCCACCTGGGCCAGGGGACTATCGGGCTGGAAGGATTTCGCCAATTTTTCTCCCACCCCTGGCTGCGCCCCGCGGCCGCAATCATGGAGACCCCGAAGCGCCACCAGGCGGACGAATGGCGCAATTTGTTGTGCGCCAGGAGCCTGACCTCCACCAAAATGCTTTTGGGCTAAGAATACAGGGAAAGACCCTGTGGCAGCATTTGCAATATGGCCGGACCGGATGTGAGGGACAAAAATCCAAGATCGCCATGATTATCTCCGCTAACCAACCGTATTTTGCTCCCTTCCCGGGCTTTTTCTACAAGGCTCCTCATGAATAAAGTGGGTTAGAAGGCATATCCGTCGACAGACATCACCTCTCTCAACCGCTTTTTAGGAACATGGACTTTTCCTGCCTTGTCCTTCCATACAAGCCACCTCACTACGCCATTCATTTCTTTAACTAGCTCTGGCTTATGCACGACAATAAAGCGCCACGGTTGCATGTTGCGGGCGGAAGGAGCAAAGCGCGCATCATCCACGGCCCTGCTTATCGCCTCCAGAGGGAGACGCTCTTGTTTATAACGCCTTATGGAACGCCGCGAGCGTATCTTCAATGAGGGTCATTGTTTTCGGCAACCCAATGGATTCGATAAATTCTTTCCGGGGTGACAATGAGGTCTATCCGGCGATCATGCCTGCGCATAAGAGGGGAAAAGTCCTCAAAAACCTGGATATCGTGCACCAGGGCGACCCGGGGAGTGTTCTCATCGATAAGCTTTGCCTGCGACAGGAGCAGGTCTTCCTGGTCGCCGTAACCTGCCCCTTTGCCGATCCGGTTGCCCTGCCGGTCAACCGCCACCGCGCCGGTAAGATAGAGGCCCACTCGGGGAAGAGCAGGCCCCAGCGTAACCGGTTGGCCAAACTCCCCAAACCCCTTGATGCTCGCGGCCTGGAAGGCTTCTTCCGGGTGAATGTCTTTAAGGAGATAAAAGCCGGTTATCCTGGGGGCGGCGACGAGCAGAGCCTTGCCTTCTTCCAGAGCCCTGACTCTGGCAGGATGTAAGGCGGAGTCCGGGGTGGCAAAGATCACCCGGGCCTCATGCCATTCCGGCAGCGCCGCCAGTCTTGCGGCTGCGGCCTCGGCGCCATGGAAATTTGGAATCCTGCCAAAGCAGGGCCTCGGAAAGGTGACCAGGTGGTGGTCCTCCATGTAGGCCCAGACCGCCTGCCTGAGTTCTTGCTTATTTTCGAAGATCCTGTCTTTCAGATAGACCACTTTCTGATCCCCATTCCGGATCTTTCGTTGTTCTCATTAAAGCAGAGAGAGCATCCCGCCTTTCCGAACCCGGTTAGGAATTATCCGAGCAATAGGGACAGGTCTTATTCCTTTATTGGTCTCTTCCATATTTTTTTTCAATCAAAAATTTTGACTCAAAGGTCGCTTTTCAGAAATGGATTATTAAATTGGATTAAAGGCGTTCAAGCAGCACTTTGGGCTAAATGCAGCTAGGGCTTTTGCAAAAGTCTTTTTTCTGCGTATCCTCTCTGAGCTCTCTGCGCCTCTGCGGTGAAAAAAAGGAAATTCACCGCGGAGACGCAGAGGACAGGCTCTGGCTTTGCTTGCACACCAGGAGGTACTAAAAGGGCTTTCCCGAGAATAAAGCCTTTATTCTCTTTCCTGTATTAAGAAATGATGGGCTTTGATCAAAAGATCTTTTGCCCGCTAAAGTCGCGACCCTGGATGGGAAAAGTTAGGATCGCCATAATCCTGGCTCTGGTTGGATTGTGGGCTATGCCGGCAAATGCTGCCTCTTTACGCATTAACTTGGTGCCCAGCGGGTCGGTGCCGCCTGTACTGATAGATTTCCTTATAAATGGCCTTCAGAAAGAATTTGAAGCAGAGGTTAATCTGCTTGAGCAGGTCCCGTTGCCTGCCGGTGCTTATAATTCCAGGCGACGGCAATACCTGGCCGAGGCTTTTCTGCCTTTACTGCCACCCCCTGGGCCTGGCAACCACGGGTTGGTGCTTGGAGTAACCGCAGTAGACCTCTTTATGCCGGACCTCAATTTCGTCTTTGGCCTTGCCGACTTCCGGCAAAAATGCGCCATCATCTCCCTGGCCCGCCTCCAGCCGGAATTCTACGGCCTTCCCGGCAGCCCCCAACTCTTCCAGAAGCGGGCCCTCAAGGAAGCCGTCCACGAATTGGGGCACCTCCTGGGTCTGGGGCACTGCCCTGATCCTTCCTGCGTTATGTTCTTTTCCAACTCCCTGGCTGATACGGACCGCAAGGGTCCTGGCTTTTGCACTGCCTGCCGCGGCCGTTTGGCAGGAATTTCTCCCCGGCAAAGGAGGGGAAAGTAGTTATGCCGGCGGCGACCTACTAATCGATCACCTAGACTTCCAATCTTTGTTTATCAGCCCCAAATGGTAAGGGCCTCAAATATCAGGACGAAAGCAGTTTGAGCAATCAGCCATGGAAAAAACCGACTTAGCCGCCAGGATGAAAAAATGTTACGAAGATCCTTACCGCCTCAGGTTGACCCGGCGCACTCCGGTAATCCTCAGACTTGACGGCAAGTCATTTCATTCCCTGACCCGGAAATGTCAAAGGCCATATGATGAAAATCTGCGGGGATGCCTCTGTTTTGCCGCAGAAAAACTTTGCGGGGAAATTCAAGGCGCCAAATGCGGCTATGTGCAAAGTGATGAAATTTCGATTTTATTGGTCGATTTTACAAAATTAGATACGGAAGCCTGGTTCGACAATAATTTACAGAAGATGGTCTCCGTAGCCGCCAGTATCTGCGCTGTTTCCTTCTCGGCTAAATTTGGCTTGCCGGGTTACTTTGACGCCCGGGCCTTCAATATTCCCCGGGATGATGTCGTCAACTACTTTATTTGGCGGCAGAAGGATGGCGAACGCAATAGCATCATGATGCTGGCGCAATCCCTGTATCCGGCCAGCGCCCTGGAAGGGAAGTCGCTGGCCCGTCTGCATGACCTGATTCACCAGGCGGGCCGGAACTGGGCCAGCATGCCGGCAGGCTTCAAAAACGGGCATTTTCTCACCCGGGAAGATCGTCAGTGGCTGGCTGTGCCTGCTCCGATATTTAGTCAGAACCGGGAAGTGATCGAAATATTAATGAAAGCTGAAGAGAAATAGGGCCTGGATGCACCATGTACGGCTGGGCGATCCCGCCTCCCAAGCCTCCCACTAAGACTCCAGAGGAGTTTTTGCAGGAGCGTCTGCAAAAGGTGGCGGAACTGGAAGTCCGGGGTTTTTTGACCTCCCCCCTTCTCAAAGCCGCCATGGAGAAGGTACCCCGGGAAGACTTTATTCCGCCGCTTTACCGGGACTATGCTTATCTGGAAGTGCCGCTGCCTCTACCGGGCGAGGCAACGATCTCCTGTCCCCATAGTTACCCCCTGTTTTATGAGGCCTTGGGCCTGGGAGCGGGGGACCGCTTTCTGGAGGTGGGCGCAGGCTCGGGCTACGGTGCGGCCCTGGCCTGGGAGGTGGTGGGAGAAGCCGGGCTGGTGGTGACGGTGGAAATCGACCCGGAAACACATGCCTTTGCCTGGGACAATCTCCGGGCCTTAGGCTACGGCCGGGTGGAGGTGGTGCTGGGGGACGGCTCCTTGGGTTACCCGCCCCGGGCCCCGTATGACCGCATCTGTTTCACGGCCGCAGCCCCGGAAGTGCCGCCGCCGCTGCTGGCGCAACTGGCCCCCGGCGGCCACCTCATCGGGCCGGTGGGCCGGCCCCATTATGTTCAAGACCTGGTGCTAATTATCCGGCAGGACACCGACAAATTTCAGCGAACCGTGGTAGAGACGGTGGCGTATATCCCGCTGCGAGGCATTTATGGATTTTAAGGATTAATTAAAAAGGCAGATTAAAATAATAAGCAGATAATTTGGGCTTCTGTTTGACGGCACGAGATACAGAAACCGGGAAAACTTTTCTACCATGGCCTATCCCGCCAGAATGTCCGAGGCTTTGCCTGCAGGCCAGGTGCGCTGTTTGGCCTGCATCCGGCGCTGCCGCATCCCTCCAGGCAAACGCGGGTGGTGCCGGACCCGGGAAAACCGGGACGGCCAGCTCTACAGCCTGATTTATGGGCGGGTGGCCTCCATGTCTTTGAATCCCATTGAGAAAAAGCCGGTTTTTCATTTCCTGCCCGGCAGCCGTTGGCTTTCCCTGGGGAGTTTGGGGTGCAATTTTCGCTGTCCCGGCTGCCAGAACTGGGAATTGGCCCATGCCGACCTGGACCGGGAACTGGAGCACGCCCCTTATATCAGCCCCGCGGAACTGATCCGGTTGGCCCTGGAACGCCGGGCGGTGGGCCTTTCCTGGACCTTTAATGAACCGGCCATCTGGATCGAATATATCCTGGATACCCTGCCGTTGGCCAGGGAGGCGGGATTGTTTACGAATATCGTCACCAACGGCACCCTGACGCCTGAGGCGGTGGATGCTCTGGGTCCTTATCTTGATATTTACCGCACTGATATCAAAGGGTTTCTGGCCAGGACCTTTAAGGCCCTGGCCCACCTGCCCCATTATGAGGGGATCTTTGCCGCGGCCGAACGGGCCCGCCACCGCTGGGGGATGCACGTGGAAGTGGTGACCAATATTATTCCCGGCCTCAATGACGATGAGGAAACTCTGCAAGGCATTGGCCAGTGGCTGGCCACCGGCCTGGGTCCGGACACCCCCTGGCACCTGACCCGCTTTTACCCGGCTTATATTTTTCAGGACCGGCCTGCGACCCCCTTGGCAACCCTGTTGAAGGCTTATAAAATCGCCCGGGGCCAGGGCCTCAATTTTGTTTATCTGGGCAATGTTCCCGGACATGAATTGGAAAATACTTACTGTCCCCGGTGCCGGGCCCTCCTTATCCGCCGGGAAATTTTCGAGGTCTTGGCCAACCGCCTCCAGGCCGGCTGCTGCCCGGAATGCGGCCAGCCGATTCCCGGCCGGTGGATTTAATGAGCGGCAATGACTAAATTAAAATTGGCAATCAACGGAGATGTTGGCAGTGGAAGATTACCTGGTAAGGATCATTAGCAAAGACTACTCCGTCCGGGCCCTGGCCTGCGTCACTACGCACCTCGTCAACGAGGCTTGCCGCCGGCAGGACGCCTATCCCACCGCAGCCGCGGCGCTGGGGCGGGCCCTCACCGGGGCGGCTCTCATGGGGGCGCTGCTCAAAACCGGGCAACGGGTGGCCCTCAAGTTCGAAGGGAACGGTCCTCTGAAAAAGATTGTAGCAGAGGGCGAAAGCAACGGTCTGGTGCGGGGTTATGTGGCGGTCCCCCAGGTGGACCTGCCGCCCAAGGCGGGGAAGCTCGATGTGGCCTCGGCCCTTGGAAAAGAAGGCTTTCTGACGGTGATCAAAGATTTGCGGATGAAAGAACCCTATCAGGGCATTGTCAAGCTTTACTCCGGCGAAATCGCTGAAGACCTGGCCTATTATCTCGCCGAGTCGGAACAGATTCCTTCCGCGGTGGGGCTGGGAGTCTTCGTGGAACCGGATAGAACCGTTTCTGCGGCCGGCGGCTTTCTGATCCAGTCCCTGCCTCCGGTGAATGAGGAAGTAATCAACCGGCTGATGGAGCGGATTCCCCAATTGCCACCCATTACCGAACTGCTGCGCGGCGGCAAAACGCCGGAAGACGTGTTGGCACTTATTTTCGCCGGTATTCCCTTCATTATCCTGGAGAAATATGCGCTTGCCTTCCGCTGCTCCTGCAGCCGGGAAAGGGTGGAAGCGGCCCTCATCAGCCTGGGGCGGAAAGAGTTGTCCTCCCTCATGGCCCAGGAAGAGGAGACTTTCGTGAACTGTGAGTTTTGCCGGCAGCAGTACGTCTTCAGTCCGGAGGAATTGGCGCGGTTAGTGAAGGAAATTCAATAATCAAAATAAGCAGGGCCGTCAGGGTGGAGCCGATGAAAGAAGCCAGATTTTGGGAAAGCCTGGGAGACCAGAAGGTGCAATGCCATCTGTGCGCCCATGAATGCCGGATCGATCCCGGCAAGCGGGGAATTTGCCGGGTGCGGGAGAACCGGGAAGGCACCCTTTACAGCCTCGTATATGGCAGCATTATCTCCGAAAATACCGACCCCATCGAGAAAAAGCCGCTATTTCATTTCCTGCCCGGGTCCAGCTCCTTCTCCATCGCCACCGTGGGTTGCAATTTCCAGTGCCTGCATTGCCAGAACTTTGAAATTTCTCAGTATCCGCGTCTCCGTGCGGGGGAAATTATCGGGCTGCTCCGGTCGCCGGAGGACATTGTGGCCGCCGCTTTAGAGACTCAGGCGGCCAGTATTTCCTATACCTACACCGAGCCTACCATCTTTCTGGAGTTCGCCCAGGATACGGCGCAGTTGGCCCGGGCCCAAGGGCTGCGCAATGTCTTTGTGTCCAACGGCTTTATGACGGAGCCATCCGCCCGGGCCCTGGCCGCATTTATTGATGCCGATAATGTGGACCTGAAGAGTTTCCGGGATGAGCATTACCGCAAGGTCTGCAAGGCCCGGCTGCAGCCGGTGCTGGACACCATCGTGCGCCTTAAGAAGTTGGGAGTCTGGCTGGAGATCACCACCCTGGTCATCCCCGGGCTGAATGATTCCCCCGAGGAACTCACCGACATCGCCCAATTTATCAAAGGCGTGGATGTGGGCATCCCCTGGCACGTGTCTGCCTTTTACCCCGCCTACAAGATGTTGGACCGGCCCCGCACGCCGGTGGCCACCTTGCTGAAGGCCCGGGAAATCGGGCTCAACGCGGGACTGCGGTACGTCTATACCGGCAACATCCCCGGCAAAGGCGGGGAAAGCACTTTCTGCTATGCTTGTGGCGAGCTGCTGATAGACCGCCTGGGTTACCAAATCCTTGCCTGCCATCTTCAGGATGGCAAATGCCCCAAATGCCAGGCTGAGATTGACGGGGTGTGGAAGTAGGCTGAATAATTTTTTCCGAGGCTAAAAGAATCTAGAAGCCATTGCAAAACCTTATCTTGTACCTTATTTCTGGGACACAGTACTCGTATTTAGTCAGGAGCAATATGTCTTACTACGATGCAGTCATTATCGGCGCCGGGCCGGCGGGCCTGTTTGCCGCCCTGAAACTGGCTGATTCAGGGGCGGGGCGGATCTTGCTGGTGGAACAGGGACCGGCCCTGGAGGAGCGGCGCCGAGACCGGCCTGGGGACCTCATGTGTGGTTGGGGCGGCGCCGGGGCCTTCAGCGACGGCAAACTCATCCTCTCCCCGGAAGTGGGCGGTTTTTTAAGCGAACTGCTGCCTCTGGAAGACTTAACCGCCCTGATCCAGGAGGTCGATACCATCTATCAACGATTCGGGGCGCCGGCTGAGCTCTTTGGCGGCGACCCCGATACCCTGGAGCTTCTCAAGACCAAGGCCCGCCACGGGGGGATGATCTTCATCCCCACCCATCTGCGCCACATCGGTACGGAAAATTGCCAAAAAATTCTGAAGCGCCTGCGGGAGCATTTGGCCGGCCGCCTGGAGATCCGCACCCAATGCCGGGCCCAGCGTATCCTGGCCAAAGAGGGGGCGGTATGTGGAGTGGCCTTAGATAATGGCGAAGAGGTAGAGGCGCGCTTTGTGATCGCGGCTCCCGGCCGGGCCGGGGCCGCCTGGATCCGGGAAGAGGCCCGCCGCCTGGAGATTCCCTCGGTATCCAGCCCGGTGGATATCGGCGTGCGGGTCGAAGTCCCGGCCCCGGTTCTGGCCCCGCTGACCGCGGCGGCCTACGAAGCCAAATTGATTTATTACTCCCGCACCTTCGATGACAAGGTGCGCACCTTCTGCATGAACCCTTACGGCGAGGTGGTGCTGGAAGACCTGGATGGCTTGATCACCGTCAACGGCCACAGCTATGCCTCCCGGAAGACGGAAAACAGCAATTTCGCCATCCTGGTGAGCTCTACCTTCACCGAGCCCTTCGACGATCCCATCAGCTACGGCCAGTATATCGCCCGCCTGGCCAATCTCTTGGGCAAGGGGGCCCTGGTGCAGAGGCTGGGCGACTTGCAGGTGGGCCGCCGCACCACCGCCGCCCGCCTGGAACGCTGTCTCACCCGGCCCACCCTGAAAAACGCCACCCCGGGGGATTTAAGCTTCGTCCTCCCTTACCGCTACCTGAAAGATATCCTGGAAATGCTGGAGGCCCTGGAAACCCTGGTTCCGGGAATCAACGGCCCCCACACCTTGCTCTACGGCGTGGAAGTGAAGTTTTACTCCCACCGCCTGCAACTGAGCCCGGAACTGGAGACGCCCATCGCCAACCTGTTCATCATCGGCGACGGCGCCGGCATCACCCGGGGCTTGGTCCAGGCCTCGGCCAGCGGCCTGATTGCCGCCCGGGCCATAATGCGTGACCCACTTCAGCGGTTACCTGCCCCGCAGCTTGCCGGCTGACCAGGTTTGATAGCCGGCACGCGAGGAAGATCAATGCACAAGGCGGAAAGAACTTTTTGTACCTGCGAATCGGTGACCGAAGGCCATCCCGATAAGGTGGCCGACCAGATTGCGGACGCGGTGCTGGACGCTTACCTGGAGCAAGATCCCACCTCCCGGGTGGCGGTGGAAGTTATGGTCACCTCCAATTATGTCTTGCTGGCGGGGGAAGTCACGTCCCTGGCCCGGATTGACGTGGAACAGGTGGCCCGGGGGGTCATTAAAGACATTGGTTATGTGCAGGAAGATTTGGGGTTCGATTATCTCGGCGCCCAGATAGAGGTGCGCCTGCATGCCCAGTCCCCGGACATTGCCCTGGGGGTGGATGTCGATCAAGCCCGGGGCAAACCCTTGGGAGCTGGGGACCAGGGCATCATGTATGGCTATGCCTGTGAGGAAACCGGGGAACTCATGCCCCTGCCCATTATGCTGGCCCACCAACTGGCCCGCCGCTTGGCCGCGGTCCGCAAAGAGGGGACCTTACCCTACCTGCGCCCTGATGGCAAAACCCAGGTGACGGTGGAATATAGGGAAGGGCGGCCTGCCAGGGTCGAGGCGGTGGTGGTCTCGGCCCAGCATAGCGCCGAAGTGGATCTGGCCACCCTCCGGGCGGACCTGACCCGGGAAGTGATCCGCCCGGTTATCCCCGCCTCGCTTTTGGATGAGCACTGCCGCGTCTTTATCAATCCCACCGGCCGGTTTGTCATCGGCGGGCCCCATGGCGATACCGGGGCCACCGGCAGAAAATCCATGGTGGACACCTATGGCGGCCTCGCCCGCCATGGCGGCGGCAGTTTTTCCGGCAAAGACCCCACCAAGGTGGACCGGAGCGCGTCCTACACCCTGCGGCAGGCCGCCAAATCCGTGGTGGCCGCCGGTCTGGCTAAGCGCTGCGAACTGCAGGCCGCCTATGTCATTGGCGAGCCGCAGCCGATTTCTCTGGGGGTGGAAACCTTTGGCCGCGGCCGCCTTCCTGACCAGGAAATTCTGGCCCTAGTCCAAAAGCACTTCGATCTGACTCCCGCCGGGATGATTGCCGGTTTGGGGCTGCAGCGGCCCATCTACCGGGCTACCGCGGTTTACGGCCATTTTGGCCGCCCTTACGATGGCCGGCATTTTCCCTGGGAGGCAGTGAAACCGCTGTAAACGGAGGAATGAAGGAAACACTGGGCGATGAGATAAACAAACATTAATCCAATCAGGTGGAGGCGTAATTTGCCAAATCGGGGATTTCTTTTTTGAGGAATTTGCGCAATTTTTTCATCAGGCGGTCCTCGATCTGACGCACCCGTTCCCGGGAAATCTGGTAACGGCCCCCGATTTCCTGTAAGGTCAAGGGCTCTTCCGCCAAGAGCCGCAGTTCCAGGATATCCCGTTCTTTTTCGGTCAGCTCCCGGCGGAACTCCTCCAACTTCTGGCGCAGCAGCTTCCTCAACTCGCTTTGCGCCAGGAGTTCTTCCACCTGGGGCTCGAGCGCGGGGAGAATTTTCTTGAGGTATTCCTCGGTGCCTTCCGGCGTGGGCGCTTCCAGGGAAACTTCCCAGCCTCCCAGGCGTTGTTCCATCTCGACAACCTCCTCTTCTTTCACCCGGAGAGTTTCGGCCAGGAGCTTGGGGCCAGGCTCAAACCCCAGGGCCCTGAGCCTCTCTCTTTCTCGCCGCAGATGGTAAAAAAGCTTCCGTTGGGATTGGGTGGTGCCGATTTTCACCAGCCTCCAGTTGTCCATGATAAACCTGAGAATAAAGGCCTTGATCCAAAAAGAGGCATAATAGGAGAGCTTAATCCCGCGGTAGGGATCAAATTTCTTGACCGCGTGGAGCAGGCCGACATTACCTTCCTGGATCAGGTCCATGAGGTTCTTCATCCAATATTTTTGGAATTCAAAGGCGATCTTGATTACCAGGCGGAGGTTGCTGGTAATCAATCTTTGGCCCGCTTCCCGGTCCCCGGTCTCGTGGTAGCGGCTAGCCAGAATCTTTTCTTCCTCCGGGGTAAGAAGAGAGTAGCGGCGTACTTCCCGCAAGTATCGCTGGACTAAGTCGAGATCGGCAGGGACCGGAGGGGAGACTTCTTCCTCTTCTCTTTCCGGCTCGGGCTCCGCCGGATATTTTTCTTTCTCTACTGCCCCCAGCTCCAACTCTTCTGGATATTCCTCATAATCTGTCTGATTTCGGTCGCTCATCGAAGCCTTCCTGGGAGCAAGATTGTCATGGTGATTGGGTCACGGGAATAGGGGAAATTGTGCCAGTGATAGCTGCGGGAGGTTTGATTATTTATATAAGCACGGGGGAGAGGGTAGGCAAGCCCCGGGTGCGGGGTGCTGCAAATCCCCCCTACCCCTGATAGGGGTGTCATTAGTAATCGATATAACCCAGGTCCCGGATGACCCGGCGCGTCACCTGTTCCACGTCCACCCGGGTCTGGGAGGTGACTTCCTCGGCCACCACCACATAGTTGGAGGTGACCATGACCTCCACCGCCACCCGGGACTCGGGGTCTCCTGCCAGATAGGCGTCCAGCAGGGAATCGGCGATCTGGTCCGCAATCTTGTCGGGGTGCCCCGCGATTACTGATTCGCTGGTAAAAAAAGTTGTCTCCGCCTCGTTTACCCTCAAGTCGAAATGGGTTCGATTGCTTTTCAAAGTAACCATGAAATGGCGCGGAGGTCAGAGATGTGTATCGTTCTTGGTAAATTTCCATTCCGTGCCCTTCTTGCCTTTGACAGGCGAGTTCGGCATGCATACAAATATGGATGATGCGGCCAGCCTGGTCTCTGGCCTATCCCCAACTCATCAAGGGCAGCGAGGACATCATGTCGGAGCAGTTTTTAGAGAGACTGTTGTGGCTGGGGCATTCTGACTTCACCTATGAAGGGGGCCCATTAATCTACTTTGATCCCTTTGGCTTGCACCGCCTCAGGCCAGCGGACATCATCCTCGTGAGCCACGACCATCCGCACCACTATTCCCCGATAGATATCGACAAGGTGAAGCGGGCGCATACCGGCATCATGACGGATACGCACAAAGGCAGCAGATGATGGACCCTTCAAAAGATTTATTAAAGAAAGTGAGGCGTGAGGAGCACTTAGAATTTGTGCGAGCGGAGCTGGAGGGATTAAGAGCTGGCGCAGCCGTGGTGATGGCCATGATAGCTGCGGGTTTTATTACACTTTGGTTTCTTAACGAATATTTTGTACCCCTATGCTCGCAACTGCCTCATATTGAAAGTCGTCGTGCGGGAATACTATGCAGCCTATTATCCTTCATTATTGGTGTATTCAGCTCTGGAATCATGATTGTCATAATCTTTCCTCTCATATTTTTTGTTATGCTGGTTGCATTTTCTTATATTCTTTACTGGATATTAGGATTAGCTATTCGCTCATTCATGTTCCTATACACGTGTATTTACGATTTAGTTGTGCGATTACGCAACGGACCATCTTCTGCAGGCCAGAATTAAAAACTAGGTCCCCCGATTTAAACTTCCCTGGCTCATTAACTTCTCCCCAATCCTCCCCTCGGCGTTACTGCTGGATCTGGCCTCATTCCAATAGTGTGGGTCCGTCGCAAAAACCGCTTGGGGCAATAATCACACCGCCAGAGACAGCTGCTATTACCTTACCACCTGCGTGTATTATCGGGGGGTCAAGGGAATTGCCAGGTATGAAAAATCTAACCGGTCTTTGAGCCACTCAACAACATTTCCCGGAAATCAGTCACTGCCACTCCGGCCGCAGCCAGAGCCTCCGGCAGCCTGGGGCTGAGGAGTGCGGTCAATTCCTCCTGGCGCTGGTACCGGGGGGCCCAGCGGTGTAATTCCTGGTCCACATAAAGCGCGGGATGGAGGTAGATTTCCGTGGTTCCGGGCCGGAGGAAAGGGACCAGACCCAGGAGGTAGTCCTCAGTCATCCGCCCGTCGTTGAGGAGTCCAAAGAGGTGGTCATTATAGATGAGACCCGCGGCCCGGGCCAGCCGCCGGGCCCGGCGGCTGAGCCAGGCGAAGATCAGGCCCTGGCTGATCTTGGAGGCGGGGTTCCGGGAATCCACATAGAGCGCGGTGCGCCAATCCTCCCGGGCCAGACGAATCCCGGGAATCCCGTATTGCCGGGCTAATTCCACCACCAGGGGAAAGATGCGGGGGTGGAGGTGCAGGTTGACATGGCCGTTTAAAAACCAGATCTTCAGGCCCGCGGCCAGGGCCACCTCGATCTGAGCCGCCAGTTCCCGCGTGATCTCCGGCAACAGTTCAGGCTGCCAATAATAACGCCAACCCGCCTGGACCGGGTTATTGAGAAACCGGCGGTGGGAGTCTACCAAATGGAGGACGGCCAGGCGCGGCAGCGCGGACCGGCCCTGGATCAGGGTGAGGTGCACCCCCAGGCAAAGCTCCGGCATCTCCCGGGCCAGAGCCAGGGCCTGGGCCGCGGCCGGACCGGTGACCATCAAGCTGGCGCACCGCAGCAGCCCCCGGCGGTGCGCCAGGGCCACCGCCCCATTCAAGGCCCGGGACATCCCAAAGTCATCCGCGGTAAAGATGACGGTGCGAGATGGATTGCGGGGAGAAGGTTCCATAAATAGGGAGTGAGGTATAACTGGCCCCCTGTCGTTTCTTCGTGCAACAAATCCAGAAGAGCGGCGTTTATCGGCGTTCATCGGCGGCTAATATTTAACCGCCGATAAACGCAGATGAACGCCATTAATCTGTCGGTTTGTTGCAGGTCAATTATGAATTTGGTATTAGGCCCGCCCGGCAGGCCCCTCCCCTAACTCCTGACCCCTGGCCCCTGGCCCCTGGCCCCTAACCTTCACCCCTACAACCAATGGCGGCCTTCCAGCATGGCGGACAGGGACAGGAAATTATAGGGATGGAGCAAGGTGCCCAGGCCCTTGAGCCATTTCCTTTCTTGCCAGGCCTTGAGGCTATCCGCCAGGGAAACGGCCACGTATTGGAAGACGCTGGGGTCCCGGTAGCAATCAATGGTGCAGGCGGTGCAGTTGTCCCGGACCAGAGGGATTTGATGAATTTGCTCCAGGGGACCCAGGGTTTCGGAAACGAAATGGCAACGGGAAACCTGGAGATTCCAGTCCACAAAGAAGTATTTATAGCCCGCCAGACAGGGGAAGCGCACCTGTTGGCCCCGGAGCTGGCGTTGCAGTTCGGTCAGGCCCAGCCGGGGGTTGAGGATGCACAGAGGCGAACTCTCCTTCAGTTCTTTGATCTGGGTGAACCACTGGTCCAGCTCCTGGGGAGTGAAATCCACGGAATAATGGTCGGCAAACCCCAGGTAAGAAGAATTGAGCCGGTTGAGGGGATAGGAAAAGGTGACCCGGCGGAAGCCCAAATCTTTTAAGAAATGCATCATCTTGGGGAGATCGCCCACCATGCGGCTCAAGGTCACCGAGGCCACCGGGTCCAGGCCGGTTTGCCGCAGCAAGGGAATCATCTCCCGGATATGGGAGGTCAGGCCCGGTAACCCCCGGTGCTCATCATGTTCCCGGGCGGAGGGCGCATCCAGGGAAATGATGAAGGTATGCAGGTCCAGGGGTTTGAGCTTCTGAATGAGGGCCGGGGTTAGCAGAATCCCGTTGGTGCAAAGAATCATTTCTAAATCCAATTCCCGGCCCAGGGCCAGGGTGGGCAACAGATGCGGGTACAGCAGGGGTTCGCCGCCGGTGATGGACAGGTACTGGACGCCCGCTTTTTTCAGGGCATGGAGCCCCCGAAACAAGCGGTCCCGGTCCGCCCCCACCCGTTCCCCGGAGGGCACCTGGGGAAAACTGCAGAAACGGCAGCGGGCATTGCAGGCGTTGGTCACCGCGATCTGGCAGAACCCGGGGCCGCCTTGCAGGACCAGATGCACCAGTTCTTTTAGAGTCATGGACAAGTGCGGCAGTTCCCCTTTTGTCCCTTGGGCGTCTGACGCCGCCGGAACATGAAGGTGAGAAATTCCCGGCCTTCCTTCAGCAGCCGCCGCCGTTCCTCCGGGTCCCGGAGCATCGTTCTCGCGGCCCGGGCCATGTAACGGGGCCGAAAATAAAAACGGCGGTAAAACTTGGGCACGGCCTCGAAAATCTCGGCCGCAGCCAGGCCGGGGTAATCCACCACGCACTGCTGATAGCCGGTCTGGCCGTTGACCAGGCTATCGTCCTTAAAATACCCCTTCTCCTGGCAGTAATCGTAAAACTCGGTGCCCGGGTAAGGAGTGGCCAGGGAAACCTGGATGGTGTCCGGGTCCAGCTCGCAGGCGAAGCGGATGGAGGCCTCGATGCTTTTCTTAGTCTCTCCTGGGAGGCCCACCATAAAGGTGCCGTGCACCTGGATGCCCAGTTCCCGGCACCACTTGACCAGGCGGCGTCCCAAATCCAGGGTGACCCCTTTGCGGATATTTTGTAAGACTTCGGGATCGCCGGTCTCGAAACCTACGACTAGCAGACGCAGCCCCCCTTCTTTCATGGCTTTCAGGGTTTCGTAAGAAGTGGTGGCCCGGGCGGTGGCGGACCAGGTGAATTTCAGGCTGCGGAATTCCTTGCTCAGGGCCCGGGCCCGCTCCCCTGCGGCAGTAAAAGTGTCATCATCGAAAAAGATCTCCGCGGCCTGGGGGAAGAGTTCCAGGGACCGGCGCACTTCGGCCACTACATTATCGACGCTGCGCACCCGGAACCGCCGCCCGGTGAAGGTCTGGGGCCACAGGCAATAGACGCAGTGAGACGGGCAGCCCCGCCCCGTATAAAAAGAAACGTAGGGATAGCGGAGATAGGGGATGTTGTAATGCTCCATGACCAGGTCCCGGTGGTAGATCTCGGTGACCATGGGCAGGGCGTCCAGGTCTTCAATAAGAGGACGGTCGGGGTTATGCTCAATCCGGCCGTTTTGCCGGTAGCTGATGCCCTGAATCTCCGCCCAGGGGCGGCCCTGGGCCACCTCCAGGACGGCGTAGTCGAATTCCCGGCGGGCCACGAAATCCACCTGGGGGCCTTTCTCCAGGGACTCCTGGGGCAGGACGCTCACCTGGGGCCCCACCAAGCCCGCCAGCAACTTGGGGTTTTCTTCCTTCAAGCGGGTGACGGTCTCCAGGTCGTGGTTGAAGGAAGGGCTGGTGGTAAAGAGGACCGCCAGGTCGAAGTCCCGGGCCATGGCCGCCACCTGGGCCACCGTCAGGTTCTCCGGCGGTGCGTCCACCACCCGGCTCTCGGGGATGAGGCCCGCAGGGTAGCAGAGCCAGGTAGGATACCAGAAAGAGGTCACCTCACGGGTGGCCTGGTAACGGGAACCCGCGCCACCGTCGAAATCTTGAAAAGACGGCGGGTTAAGCAACAAAGTGCGCTTCATCAATTACCTCTTAATTTTGCCAAATGCTTAATTACTAGGCGGATATTATCCAAGACAACCTAATTTGTCCAGGGAAATGCCGGAAGAGAATCTGATGTAGATCAAGGTCCATCTCCCCTGCCCTCCTCCCCTCTCTGTGCTGCATGCAACCCTCTCTCTTTTCGATTATACTTAAAATTTTGCATTCCGACTTTTGCTCTTGCTGCTGGATGATTATTAATAATCAATAGCAGCAAATTTGCGAATAATTAAAAATAAAAGAGCATATTAATGGCTAAAGATACCACCGAAGTCACCCTGACCCTGGAAGGCCTGCACTGCGCCGCGTGCGTGGCCCGGGTGGAAAGGGCCCTGAGCGGCGCCCCGGGGGTGGACCAGGCCCTGGTCAACTTAGCCACCCGCCAGGCCAAAGTCAGATACGACGCCAAACAGACCACGGTGGACAACTTACAGGCCGTGGTGCGCGAGGCCGGCTATGAGGTCGCGGGCTGGGCCCTGGAAGGCCCCCCGCCCCCCCCGCCGGAGATCGAAGCCGCCAGCCTCAAGCGCCGCTTTCTCCTGGCCTTGATGTTAAGTCTCCCTGTTTTCCTGGGGGCCATGCTGCCGCCTTTGCCGCGGTGGCTGGGGCTCAGGGGCGAACACCTGGCCTATGTGCTGCTGTTTTTCACCACCCCGGTGCTGTTTTACTCCGGCGCCCCCTTTTTAAGGGGGGCCTGGAGCGCGGCCCGCCATGGCGCGGCCAATATGGACACCCTGGTGGCCTTGGGGACCAGCGCGGCCTACCTTTATTCCGCCTGGGTGACCACCTGGCCCCAGGCCGTGGCCGCGGCCGGGAAGATGCCGGAACTCTATTTCGACACCACGGCCATGATCATCACCTTCATCCTCCTGGGCCGCTGGCTGGAGGCCCGCACCCGGGGCCGGGCCTCCCAGGCCATCCGCCGCCTCTTCGCCCTGGCCCCCCCCAGCGCCCGGGTGCGCCGGGACGGCCGGGAAGTGGAGGTGCCCCTGGACCAGGTCCGGGTGGCTGACCTGATCAGCGTCCGCCCGGGGGAAAAGATTCCGGTGGACGGGGTGGTGGTGGAAGGCGCGTCCAGCGTGGATGAATCCATGCTCACCGGGGAAAGCCTGCCCGTGGCCAAAGAGGTGGGAGATGAGGTCTGGGGCGCCACCCTCAATCAACGGGGTTTTCTGGTCTTTAAGGCCACCCGGGTGGGCCGGGACATGGTGCTGTCGCAAATCATCCGCCTGGTGGAAGAGGCCCAGACCAGCAAGGCCCCGATCCAACGCCTGGCGGATAAGGTGGCGGGCATCTTCGTGCCCGTGGTCATGGGCCTGGCCGCCCTGACTTTTCTGGGCTGGCTGCTCTGGGGGCCGGCCCCCGGGCTCACCACCGCCTTGGTGAGCATGGTGGCGGTGCTCATCATCGCCTGTCCCTGCGCCATGGGCCTGGCCACCCCCACCGCGGTGATGGTGGGCTCGGGCCGAGGTGCGGAGATGGGGATTCTGCTGCGGGGCGGGGAGCCCCTGGAGCGGGCCTACCGCCTTACCGCGGTGGTCTTCGATAAGACCGGCACCCTGACTGCGGGTCACCCCCAGGTCACCGATGTCCTGGCCTGGGAAGGCTGGCCCGAGGACCGGGTCCTGGCCTGGGCCGCGGCCCTGGAAGAAAAATCGGAGCACCCTTTGGCCGAAGCCATAACCCATGCCGCAGCCGCCCGGCAATTGACCCTGCCCCCGGTGGCGGAGTTCCAAGCCGTTCCCGGCCTGGGAGTCAAGGCCCGGATCGAGGGCCAGGAGGTCCTCCTGGGCAACCTCACTTTCCTGGGCCGGGAAGGGATCCCCCAGGAAGATCTCGCCCCCCAGCAGGAGCGTCTGGCCCGGGAAGGCAAAACCGCCATCTTTCTGGCGGCCGGGGGCCGACCGGTGGGGTTGCTGGCTGCGGCGGACACCCTGAAGCCCGGAGCCGCAGACGCGGTGGCCGCGATCAAAGACATGGCCCTGAAGGTCGTGCTGCTGAGCGGCGACAACCGCCCGGCCGTGGAGGCCGTGGCCCGGAGCGTGGGCGTCTCCGAGGTGCTGGCCGAAGTGCTCCCCGGGGACAAGGCCCGGAAAGTCGCGGAACTCCAGGCCCAGGGGGAAATCGTGGCCATGGTGGGGGACGGCATCAACGACGCCCCGGCCCTGGCCCAGGCCGACGTAGGCATCGCCCTGGGCACCGGCGCGGACGTGGCCGCGGAAGCCGCGGACCTGACCCTGATTAGGGACGACCTGAGCCTCATCCCCCAGGCCATCCATCTCTCCCGGAAAATGATGCGCATCATCCGCCAGAACCTCTTCTGGGCCTTCTGCTACAACGTCATCGCCATTCCCGGAGCCGCCCTGGGCTTCCTCAACCCCGCCATCGCCGCCGCGGCCATGGCTATGAGCTCGGTGAGCGTGGTCAGCAACTCCCTGCGCCTGCGACGGTTTGGGAGGAAGGTCTCTCTCTCTTGATTACAACATTAAATTCTTTAAAAATTGATTATTCAGGGAAATTTCATCTATCGTTGTCATCTCTAAAATCTTTTCCGGTCAAACGATAATTAGCGATCCTGGCAAGTATTCATAAATTTTGCTAATTATCCTTTCCCTGCGATTTCAATTATTTCTCCATTTTCTTGATAATTTAGGTCATATTGTGCCAATATGAGATTAAGTGAAAGCTGTTAAAAATTTTTGCCAATTGAATCTGAAATTGACAAAAAACCGTATCTTTCGATAAGGAGGTGTTCCTTGTTATCTGGATTGGTAGCCTATCCATCTTCACCCATGCAAATTGGTCAGACTATCCGCGGCGGGCTTGAAAAGTTGCATCATGAACACCGCCTCCCCGAGCTAATTAGTTGGGAAGAAAATGATATCCCCGGAAGGTTCATAGCAACTGAAGTACTAAGGATTATTGAAAGAGGAAATTCATTTGTCGCAGATATAACAAAATTAAACTTCAATGTTGTCTATGAAATTGGCTTTGCAATAGGCTGTAGAAAACGAGCAATTCTCCTTCGTAATGAAATGCTGAAACCTGATGAAGAATTAACCCTGCGCGTTGGCATCTTCGATACGTTAGGCTATGCAACTTACACAGATAGCACTACTTTTCAGGATAAATTATTGGAAATTACAGATATCGCCCCTCTTCAATTTAATGTAGATTCAAGAAATAATAGGACGCCAGTATACCTTATACTCCCTAAACTGAAAGGCGATATAGAGACCCATTTAGTTTCCCGAGTTAAAAAGGCACGATTATTTTTTCGGTCCTATGATCCTGAAGAGCATGGCCGTCTATCAGCAGTAGATGCTATAGAAAATGTTGCAAGTTCTTATGGCGTGATAATACCTTTATTGCCAAGATATTTCGTTGATGCAGATATCCATAACATGCGTGGGGCTTTCCTTGCAGGTTTAACCCATGGTATGGGTAGATTATTACTTATGCTCCAATTTGAAGATGACCCTGTGCCATTGGATTATAGAGATATTGTTAGTAGATATGCAAACCCAATTCAAATAGATGAATATGTTGCTGCGTTTGCGGCGGAAGTATTTGAAAGTCTGCAATCCTTACAACCGGATATCGTCAAAACACCTGGGACCTTTCTTTCACGTCTTACCCTTGGTGCATCCTCCGCTGAAAACGAATTCCAAAAACTGGGCGAGTATTATTTAGAAACTGATGAATTTAAGCGTGCCTTGAGGGGTGAAGTACAAGTCGTCTTAGGGCGCAAGGGGGCTGGGAAGACAGCCCTATTTTTTCAACTCCGGGATCGATTGCGGGAAGATAAAGAAAATGTTGTTTTAGATTTAAAACCTGAGGGATTTCAGCTTATAAAGTTCAAAGAATTAGTTCTAGATTATCTTTCGGAGGGTACTAAAGAACATACAATAACAGCATTCTGGGAATATTTGCTTCTTCTTGAAATATGCCATAAATTACTTCAAAAGGATAAGATCGTCCACCTTCGTGACCATCGGATTTATTCTCAATATATTGATCTTTCTGCAACTTATGATACTGATGAATATATTTCTGAGGGTGACTTTGCTGAAAGAATGTTGAAGTTAATTCAGCGAATATCAGACGATTTCAAAGCGGACAAAGGAAATTTGCAAGAGCGTCTCCATCGAATGAATAACGAGGAAGTGACCGAACTTATATACAAACACGATATAAATGCTCTTCGGACACAGATGTCAAATTATTTAAAATATAAAAAAGCTCTCTGGATATTATTTGATAATCTGGATAAAGGTTGGCCTCCTCAGGGTGTTAGTCCTAATGATGTTTTAACGTTAAGATGCCTGATCGATGCAATGGTTAAATTGCTACGTGCCCTCCGGCGTCAAGGCATCCCCACAAACTGCATCGTTTTTGTAAGAAATGATGTTTTTGAAAATCTTATCGAAATTACACCTGATAGAGGAAAGATATCCAGCGCACTCGTTGACTGGTCAGATCCAGAATTATTATTAGAACTTCTCCGCCGTAGATTCTTATCTTCTGGAATCCCGGCAGACACCCCGTTTGATAGTATTTGGCGGACCATATGCGTTAGCCATATTAGAGGGGAGGAAACCGCACATTATATGGTTGATCGCTGCCTTATGAGGCCAAGGTCGCTAATTGAATTCCTGAGGTTCTGTCGAAGTCATGCTGTAAATATGGGACACACTAAAATCGAACTTGAAGATATTGAACAAGGTGAGGAACAATACTCAACCCAACTTGTAAATGATCTAAGTTACGAAATAAAAGATGTACTTCCAGCCGCTAATGATATACTTTATGAATTTATAGAATGTCCTCCTGAATTGGATAATTCAACACTTCGTTCAATACTTGGCAAAGTGACTCCAGACCCTGATATCCAGAATAAAATTTTATACCTTTTGCTTTGGCATGGGATAATTGGATACCGTCGTGAGAGCGGTGACTTGTCATTTATATATTCAGTTCGCTACGATATGAAGCGCCTAAAGACGCTACTCAAAAGGAGACCAGCCGATGAAGTAATTTATATTGTGAATCCTGCCTTTTGGAAAGGCCTAGAAATCAAAATTTGATGCTTGTTTGATTAGATATAAAATAGAGCCCATTAGGCCGGAATTAGCAGCAAAATCCGCCTTTGGCATTATCCTATCTCTAACTCCTGAACAGTTTTCAACCCGTTCTCAAACTCATCCTGGAATGAAATAAAAATCAAAAAGCGACTAACTGCTCTATATTCCCTTAAACCAAATCTTTAAAGGTTATTTGTATATATTAACATTATCGATATCACGTTTGCCCCGAATGATCGGTGGGGCAAATCTCCAGTAACAGGCAACGCCTCTTGCACAGCATGAAAAATTACTTATTTTTTGCTGAAAGGGCTTCATGTGCAGTAATCGAATACGACCTGGAGAAAAACCATGCGCAAAAAGCTGACTCCACTGATTTTGGCAGCTCTGGCCGCGCTCTGCCTCACCGCCGCGGCCCAGAACTACCCGCCCCCCACCACTTCGGGCGGCTCCGGGGAAGCCCTCCTCAACCTGGACAACACCGTGGCGGTGCACGGCTACGATCCCACGGCCTACTTCAGCGCCGGCCGGGCTATTAAAGGCAAGAACTGGATCCACGAAAGGGTGGGCAGCGCCACCTACTATTTCCGCTCCCGGGGCAGCCGTTACGAGTTCCTGGGCAACGCGCCCCAATACCAGCCCCAGTTCGGCGGCTACTGCGCCACCTCCATGTCCTTCGGCCGCCTGGAGGACATCAATCCCCAGGTTTTCACCATTTACAACAACAAGCTCTACCTCTTCCGGGACCCACAGATGCAGTCCATGTTCCTGGCCAACCCGGAAAGAGTCATCCGGGACGCCCGCGCCCATTATTTTGAGCTGGCCCGGCAGAAACGGGAGCGCTATTAAGAAAAACCAGTAGGAAGCAGGTCCAGCGGCATGGTCCTCGAAGCGGCCGGAGATTGACGTCCACCGGCCGCCGTGACATGGGCAGCAGAAGGCCTGGGAGCATTTTTCTCAGTAGGCAGGAGTCCGGGTGGCCCCGCGGCACTGCGGCCGGGGATCACCCGGACTTTTTTTAAATCCGGCTTATCTGAAATCTTGAGAAAATTGGCCAGAAGTTAAGGATAAATTATTCATTATTTCATATCATTTCATATCATTTCATATCTTTATTTTTAGAATAAGAGGATAATCCGTGGAAAAATTCCTGCCGATACGTTGATAGTTACAGTATCAGAAATAAACGCTGGTCCGCGATTCGCTTGACGCAGGAGTAAGCATGAACACAAGGCCCGGTAAGCGTCCGGCAGGCGCTTTCTGCTTATCATTGTGGATGCTGCTGTTCTGGGCGAACCCCGGTCTGGGAGTGGCAGCCTACCGCTACCAGGATCTGGGCACATTATCAGGGAGGTCCTGGGCCGGCGGTATCAACCGGAGCGGCCAGGTGGTGGGCTATTCCCAGACCCAATATGACCCGAACAATTATGAACCCCACGCCTTTTTGGCTGCCGCGCCTAGCCCCATGCAGGACCTGGGCACCCTGGCGGGCGGACCAACGAGTGCCCTCGGGTTTATTTCCAGCGCTAACGGCATCAACAACAGCGGCCAGGTGGTGGGCTGGTCTGCAGCCATTCTCGCGGATGGCACCTATGCCCAACACGCCTTTCTGACTTCCGCGTCGGGTCCCATGCGGGACCTGGGCACCCTGGGCGGCAGTACCGCAGTGGCCAGCGCCATCAACCATAACGGCCAGGTGGTGGGCTGGTCCTCCATTATCCTCCTGGGAGGCACCCCGCAACACGCCTTTTTGTGGACCGCCACGGGAGGCATGCAGGATCTGGGATCCTGGGGGGGCGATTCCTGGGCCCATGGAATCAACAATAGCGGCCAGGTGGTGGGAGCGGCCGCCACCATCAGCCCCACTGGCGCCTCCGTACAACATGCCTTCTTGTGGACGGCTGCCGGCGGCCTGCAAGACCTGGGCACTCTGGGAGGCGGCAATTCCTCGGCCAGTGCGATTAATGATAACGGCCAGATTGTCGGCTACGCCAACATCGGCAGCGGGCAGCAGCATGCCTTCCTGCTCCCAGCCGCGGGCAGCATGCTGGACCTGAGCACTCTGGGGGGCGATACCTCCGGCGCCAACGGCATCAACAGCCGCGGCCAGGTGGTGGGCTGGTCCTTGGTCGCCGGCACTGCTCAACATGCCTTTGTGTGGACGGCTTCCGGGGGCATGCAGGATCTGAATAATTTGGTGGTTAACCCACCAGTGAACGACTATCTCTTTGAAGCCCGGGCAATCAATGATCTCGGGCAAATAGTCGGCAGCACCAACAATGGCCGGGTTTTCCTGCTCACCCCCATTCGTGCTGTTCCCCCTATGATGGAATTATTATTAAACTGAATTGCCGGTAGTTAATTAGCTCATTTAGCCGAAAAGCTTGGAAATTTAACTAGATTTCAGCCAACCGACTGAATTTTCTAAGCCAGTAACCATTCATTATTAAATGGCCCCATTAATAGGACAAAGATCATGAGAACTGAGAAACAACGCTTTCCGGGAGCGAAATTTTTTGGTTACCTGGCCCTGGCGGTCTTCTTGCTGTGGGGCGCGCCCCAGGCGGAGGCGTACCGCTTTGTGGTCTACGGCGACAGTCCCTCCCCCAACGCCCAGTGGCCCAACAAGGCTACAAACGAAGAGGTTTTAGGATATGTCAACGCCTACCTCGCCCAGATGCAGCCCAAGCCCGATTTTGTCCTGTTTCTGGGGGACTTGGTGAACCGGGGGGGGGTTCCCCAAGGCAACAGCACCCTGCAGACTTGGAAAACCTTTATGCGCAACACCCTGCAGGTTAACGGGGTGCCCATCAAGCTCTATGTAGTGCCGGGCAATCGCGAATTTTACGGTCCCCAAGGCTGGCCCACGGAGCCTTCCTTCCAGAAGGTTTACCAGGAGGTCTTCAGCGATTTGCCCAGCAACGGCCCGCCGGGATACGACAAACTGGCTTACTGGTTTACCTATGGAGAAGGACCGGAGGCATCCTTTTTTATCGTTACGGATTCCTTTGGCTTTAAAAGCAACGGCACCACTTTAGTTAATTGGGATAACGGGCTGGACCAGGTCCAACTGGATTGGCTGCAAAACCAGGCGCAGATCCACCAATCCAGATATCATCACAAATTTGCCTTTAGCCACGGACCGGCGTTTTCCACCGGTGGTTACCCGGTCGATCCCTCGGTCAAACAAACCATGTGGCAAATTCTGGAAAGCACCGGTTTCGACATCTTCTTCGGCGCGCATGAGCATCTTTATTCCCGGGGCAATAACCTGGCCCCCGTCCAGCACCGGGTCTATCAAATCATCAACGGGGCCGTGGGGGCCAGTCTCATGACCCCAGGCCAAATCAAGGTCGATTGGACCCAGTGGCACATTCACCTCAATGATAATTTTTCCGTGGTGGACGTTACCGGCAGCAATATCCATCAAGAGGCCTTCGCGGTGATCAAAGACGCGGGGGGCTACCGCGTCCAATCCATTGATAATGTCTATATCACCAAATAACCGGGGAATTAGCGGTCGAAAAGGAATGCTTGCAGATTGCCGTCTAGTCCATTAGAGTGGAGTCATCCTGCGATAACTGGAGGAGCGGCGCCATGAGTAACAAAGGTTTGGCAGGACTGCTGGCCGTAGCGGCAATTATCATCCTCTTCTTGGTCCTCTACCTTTTCTACCCCGGAGCGCTTACAAAGCCGGGACTGGAAAAGCCCCAGGCACCCGCCACGAAAACCGAGACCCTTCCTGAACCTCAGGAAAAGCCCGGGGAACAGGCCGCTCCTGCGCCTGCTCCTGCACCTGCGCCGGCTCCGGCTCCTGCTCCTGCGCCCGCTCCCCAGGAGCAGCCCCAGCCCGCACCCCCGCCACCGGCTGCCGCCCCCGAAAAGCCGGTGACCAAACCGGAGCCCGCCCCGCCCGCGCCCAAGGCCGCCGAGCTGCCGGCCTTGCAGCCCAAAGAGGAGCACGGGCTTTTAGTGGGCAGCTACCGGGGCTACCACAGTGCCAGCAAGAGGCTGGAGAAGTTGAAAAAACAGGGACATGAAGCCTTTATCCGCCGGCATAAGGGCAGATATCAGGTGTGGGTCGGCCCCTTCCCCACCCGCAAGGAGGCGGAAGAGGCAGCCAAGTCTTTGAAGAAGAAAATGAAAATTTCTCCGAAGATGGGAAAACTGGTAGTGCCGGTGCCAAAATAATACCGTTTTGGGTTTTTCGTTTGGAAAGCTTACTTAGGGTCCCTGCGGACATAACCTTATACCAAGTTCGCTTTTGCATGCGACAAATCCTAAAGACCGGCGTGTATCGACGTGCATCGGCGGCTAATATTTAACCGCCGATAAACGCAGATGAACGCCACTGATTCTGCCGGTTTATTGCATGGCAATATGAATTTGGTATCAGACGCAAAAAGGGTGGCCCCTGGGGGTCGCCCTTTTTTATGCTGGCTGAGGGAGAACCTGGGGAAGCGGGCAAGATATTTACCCCCGCCAAATTTCCTAGTCCTGCCCTGCCAGCAACAGCTTGTACAGGTTCAGGTACGCGGACGCGGACCTTTCCCAGGAGAAGTCCTGGGACATGGCGTTTTGCATGAGGCGGCGCCATTGCTTCTGATTTTTGAAGGCTTTTAAGGCCGCGTTTACCGCCGCGGCGAAGGCCTCCGGCGTATAGTCGCTGAAAAGGAAGCCGGTGCCGCTGCCCGCGGCCGGGTCGGCGGGGGCCACGGTGTCGGCCAGGCCGCCGGTGGCCCGGACGATGGGGATGGTGCCGTATTTTAAGGAATACATCTGGTTGAGGCCGCAGGGTTCGAACCGGGAGGGCATGAGGAACATGTCCGCACCGGCCTCCATGAGGTGGGCCAGGGCGTTGTCGAAGACGATCTTCACCCCCAGCTTGCCCGGATATTTGGGGGCTTCCGCGGCCAGCCAGCGGTGGTATTTTTCCTCGCCGGTGCCCAGAATGACCACCATCAGGTCCTGGGCCAGGAGTTCGGGGAGGATCGCAGCCACCAGGTCGAAACCCTTCTGGTCCGCCAGACGGGAGATCATGGCCAGGATGGGGGCTTTCTCCAGCTTGGGATCGAGGTTGAAGGCCTTCATCAGCGCGGTTTTGTTTTTGGCCTTGCCCGCGATTTTGGCGGCGCTGAAGGCGGCGGGGATCAGCTGGTCGTTCTCCGGGCTCCATTCCTGATAGTTCACGCCGTTTAAGATGCCATGCAAAGAGGAGGCCCGGGTGCGCAGGACCCCGTCCAGGCCGTAGCCATACTCCGGCGTCTGGATCTCCTCGCTGTAGCGGACGCTGACGGTGGTGATGGCGTCTGCAAAAACGATCCCTCCCTTCAGCAGATTGATCTGGTCGTAAAATTCCAGACCATTAATGCCGAAGAGGGACCAATCCAGGCCCAGCATAGGAAATTTCTCTTTGGAGAACAGTCCCTGGTAAGCCAGATTGTGAATGGTGAATACAGTCTTGACCCGCTTGAGGACGTCGGCCTCCTGCCAGCGGTGATGGAGATAGACCGGCACCAGCGCAGATTGCCAGTCGTGGCAATGGATGATGTCGGGCTGGAATCCCAGGTTCTGGCAGACCGGCAGGATGGTGGAGCAGAAGAAGGAAAAGCGCTCCAGGTTGTCGAAATAGTCGCCCCGGGGGGTCCCGTAGAGTTGGGAGCGTTCAAAGAACTCATCCCGTTCCACAAAATAGAAGGGATAGTCGCCGGAGGCCGGGGTGCGGACATTGAAGGCCAGGGGAGTTCCCCCCAAATACCCCTCCAGGTTTTCGGCCACCACGTCGGTGGGCACCTTCCCCTGCTTGACCATGCCGTAGTAAGGCATGAGCACCCGGACCTCGGCGCCCACGTCCTTCAGGGCATCAGGCAAGGTGCCCACTACGTCGGCTAATCCCCCGGTCTTGGCAAAGGGCACCGCTTCCGAGGCCACAAATAACACCCGTAAATTGCGCGCCATAGCCCCTCCTTAGGGTTCAGGCATTAGGGGCCAGGGGTCAGGCGATTTGCAAATTATCTCACTGTCCCTAAGCCCTAATCCCTGATTCGTGTCAGTACTTATAAACCAAATCAATGTCGGCCGCGACGAAGCCTTTTTCCCCCTCGGTCAGGGTGAATTCAAAGATGTAGTCCCGGCTGGGCAGGTGTTCCGGGTTGACCCCGGAAGGCAGGTCCTTTTCCATAAAGAACACCGAGGTATAAGGGGATTCTTCCAGGCGGGTGTCGGTCACCCAGACCTTGCCGAAACCGTGCATGAAGCGGAAGAACCCGTAGGACCGGTCCAGGAAGAACTTGGTGCACACCCCCCGGACCCGGCTGCCCGACTCACCCCAAGGGGGGGCGCCGGCATAAGGCGGCTGGGTGGGCAGCAGCCCCGGCACCAGATAGCCGGGGATGAAGAGGTCCACTTCCCGGCGCAGGCGGGCGGAGACGTTGGCAAAGGCCACCAGTTCCACCCGGCAGCCCTTATTCTGGACCATGGTCACCACGCTGCAAAAGTCTCCATCCCCCGTGAACAGGTAGATCAGATCCAGCCGGTCGGACTGGGCGATGATGTCCAGGCCCATCTCCATGTCCAGGTTGGCCTTGCCGTAGGTGCGGCCGGAGTCATCCGTGTACCACCTGATGGGCTTTTCCACCACCTTGAAACCCAGGTCCCGCAGCGTCAGGATAAAATTCAGGGTATTTTTATAATTGGGGTCGGAACCGGCCCGCTCTTCGTCAATGGCCACATAGGCGTTGAGGCGCATCACCTCGTCGCCGTCCCGGGCGGCGAAGCGGCGGATGACCTCGTAGCGCATACCGTAGCCGCCGCTGCGCATGATATTCATGGAATCCACATAGATTCCCACTCTGGTGTTATTCATGAGATTTTCAGGCTCCTTTTACTAATACTTAAATCTAGGTGCTGGTGTTGCTCTAAACCGGCAAATTAGACAATTCTTTACAGGAAATCCTCCCTGGAAAAGATCACGGTGTAAAATAGGGGCGCCAGGTCCGCGGGCAAGGCGGGTCTAGGAAGCAATCGTCCCAGGGCCGGGCGGAGAGGCAAATCCCTTGTTGCCCCCAGTTCGGTCCGGATAATTGTGGAAATTATAAACGAAAAATTCTGGAGTAACACTATTTTGGCGGCAGGTCAGGAGGAAAGAATTTGAACCTTTTTAAATCATTCTAGAAAATGCCCGGATCAATATTGTTTTTTACCCGACCAGAGACAAAACACCGGGATAAAAATTATCCGGGCTTTTTGTCCAAAATTTTCTGATAGAATGTGCTGGTTGTTTTCCGGGAGGCGTGATGCGGGAAGTCTGGCGCATGTGGCATTATTCCACCATGGTGGTCCTGACCGTGCTTACGGCCGGCATTTTCGCGGCCATCCTCATTCCCTTCAAAGGCATCCCCTTGATTCCCGGGCTCACCGAGCTCAGGCCCGCCAATGTCATCCCGGTGGTCTTCGGCCTGCTCTTCGGACCCGCGGGGGCCTGGGGCGCGGCCCTGGGCAACCTCATCGGCGATTTTTTCGGCACCCTGGGCGTGGGCAGCTTCTTCGGCTTCTGGGGCAATTTCCTGGCCGCGTACCTGACTTATAAAATGTGGGGCCACCGGCCCTTGGGGGAGATCAAGGGCCATCTGCCCCGCTTCTGCCTGTCCGTAATCCTCGGGGCCATGGGGTGCGCAGTGACCATCGGCTTCGGCCTGGAGGCCTTGAAACTGCTGCCCTTCAGCGTCATTGCCGCGGCGGTGTTCCTCAATAACGCCCTCATCGCCATGCTGTTAGGGCCATTTCTGCTGGCGCTCCTGGAGCCCCGGGTGAGCCGCTGGGACCTCTCCTGGACGGAGCTGCTGGACCCGGAGGACCGGGAGCCGGGCCCCGCGCCCCGCCTGGGACTGATTTTGGCCTGGATCGGGGCCGGAGGCGGCTTTTTGCTGGGACTGGCAGTGAGCCTGGGCCTGGTGAGCTTCCCCGGTCTGCCTTCCCTGGCCGTGCTGCTGGCGCCTTTTGTGGTCACCCTCTACGTCGGCTGCCTGTTGCTTTAGAAATGGGAGAACCGCCCATAATCAAAATTACCGATCTCTCTTTTCAGTATAAGAAAGCCACGGCTCCGGTTTTTCAGGGACTGAACCTGGAGGTTGGCCCCGGCGAGCGCTTGGCGATTCTGGGTCCCAGCGAGGCCGGCAAATCCACCCTGGCCCTGTGCCTGGGGGGCCTTATCCCCCGGATGATCAAGGGGGAATTCCAGGGAGAGGTGGAGGTCGCGGGCCGGATCACCACCTTCTGCCGCCCCCGGGACCAGGCCGACCGGGTGGGCCTGATGTTCCAGGATTTCGAGGCCCAGCTTTTCTGCACCCGGGTGGACCAGGAAGTGGCCTTCGGCCCGGAGAACCTGGGTCTGGCGCGGCCGGAACTGGCGTTGCGGGTGCAGCGGGCCCTGGCCCGGGTGGGCCTGGAGGGCCTGGAGGCCAGGGACCCGGCCACCCTTTCCGGCGGACAAAAACAACTGCTGGCCCTGGCTGCGATCCTGGCCCTGGAGCCCCAAATCCTGGTCCTGGATGAACCCACCAGCGATCTCGACCCCTTGAGGGTGGAAGAACTCCTGGAAGCCTTGGGCCGTCTCAGCGAGGACCACCAACTCACCCTGATCTTATGCGGCGCGGACCTGCGCCTGGCCCGGCATTGCTCCCGGATCGTCCTCCTTAATCAGGGGCAGATAGTGGCCGACGGCCCCCGGGAGGAGGTGCTGCGGCAGGTGGAAACCTTCCGCGGCCTGGGCCTGCGGCCCCTGGAACTGCCGGCTCTGTTCCACGATCTGGGGCAGATAACCTTGCCCCTGAACCTGGAGGAGGCCGCGGCCCAGGCCAGGAGCCTGGGTTGGGAACAGAAAACCGGCAGCCGGGAGCCTGCGGCCCCTCCCCCGCCCTCCCCTGCCCCGGAGTTGCTGGCCTTGCGCCGGGTAAACTTCGCCTATCCCGGTTCCGCCCCCATCTTTCAAAATTTTTCCTTTGCTTTGCGGTCAGGCGAGTTAACCGCGATCTTAGGCCCCAACGGCGGCGGCAAAACCACCCTGTTAAAGCTCCTCCGGGGACTGCTCCATCCCCAGGCGGGGGAGTTGTGGACGGCAGAGAGTGACCAACCCCTGCGGGTGGGCTTTGTCTTTCAAAATCCCGATTATCAGTTGTTTTCCGAGCAGGTCTGGGAGGAAGTGGCCTTCGGTCCCCGGAACCTGGGCCTGGAAAAGAGCGAAATCGACCGCCGGGTGGAAACGGCCCTAACCCAGGTGCATCTCCTGGACCGGGCCGGGGAAGACCCCTTCTCCCTGACCAAAGGGCAGCGGCAGCGCCTGGCCGTGGCCGCGGTCCTGGCCCTCACCCCCCAGGTGATTATCTTGGATGAACCCACCACCGGCCTGGACCACCGGGAACAGGAAGATATGCTGGACCTGATCCGGGAACTCCATGGCCAGGGCCACACCATCCTCATGGTTACCCACTCCATGTGGGCCGCGGCCAATTATGCCCACCGGCTGGTGGTCCTTAAGGCCGGACAAAAAATGCTGGACGGCCCCACCCGGGAGGTCCTGGCCCAGGAGGACATCTTGTATGCCTGCCGCCTCGCACCCCCGCCCGTCGTCCAACTCAGCCGGCGCCTGGGGTTTACGGCTTTGACGGCCCAGGAATTTCGGGAGAAAATTGGCTAGAGCTATCAGCTTGCAGCTTTCAGTGAAAAGGAAAAAAAATGGATATTGATCCGAGAACATATTTTAAAATCTGTCTTGAAAAGTTCAAAGTTCAAGGTTCAAAGTTCAAGGTTAACTGCCGGTAACTTTTCATAATTTATGGGTGAGCCAATGGCTCATGAGAAACTGTTTCGGGTCGAAAACATGCTCACCCTCAGAATTGATACAGGAATGCGGAAATTTTAAAAGCCCCCTTTTCCTAAAGGGGACTCCCCCCCCTTTGAAAAAGGGGGCAGAGGGGATTTTGAGGCGCCCGACAGTAACAAGGCGTAATTCATAAGGTTTAGCCCGGTAGGAACTGGACGTTAACAGAAAAGTCTCTACCCCAACCTAAAGACTTGTGGGTAATTTATACTGATTTTTAAAGCTTATGGCTGATAGCTGACCGCTGAAAGCTAAAAGCTGACAAAACGGAGGCACCTATGTGGGTCGCGGCGATACAACTCAATTCCACCCCGGATATGGAACGCAACCTGGCCCGCACCCGGGCCTTGATTCAGGAGGCCGCGGGCCGGGGCGCGCAGCTCATCGCCCTGCCGGAGCATTTCGCCTACCTGGGGCCGGAGGACAAAAATCCCCCTTCGGCCCAACCTCTGGACGGCCCCCTGGTCACGGAATTTCGGGAACTGGCCAGGAAATTAGGGGTCTTTCTGCTCCTGGGCTCCTTTCCGGAACTGACCGCCCCAGGCGCCCTCCCCTTCAATACCAGCTTGCTTCTCAGCCCCCAGGGGGAAATCCTGGCTCGCTACTGCAAGATGCACCTTTTCGATGTGGACCTCTCCAAAGGCCCCAGCTACCGGGAATCCCAGGTGATGCAACGGGGCACGGAACTGGCGGTCGCGCCCCTGCCCGGCAGCCCCTTCACCGCGGGCCTGGCCATCTGCTACGACCTGCGCTTCCCGGAGCTGTTCCGGGCCCTGTCAGCCCAGGGCGCGAACCTGCTGCTGCTGCCTGCGGCCTTCACCCTGGCCACCGGCCGGGATCATTGGCAGGTGCTGGTGCGGGCCCGGGCCATCGAAAACCTGGCCTACGTCCTCGCCCCGGCCCAATGGGGCCAACACTCCCCGGGCCGCCGCAGCTTCGGCCGCGCCCTCATCGTTGACCCCTGGGGCCTGATCCTGGCCCAGGCCCCGGACGGCGAAGGCGTCATCTACGCCCGCCTGGACCACGAGCGCCTCAAAAGGCTGCGCCGGGAACTGCCGTGTTTGCACCATCGCCAATTAAAGTAAGAGGTGGGGAAAAAGCGGTCAGCTCTCAGCTGTCAGCTTAATTAAAGAATTGCCGGATTAAAGAATCCATGATGCCGGAAATCTGCATTTGCTGTTGACAAGTCTCATAAGCCTTGCAGCCCATCTGCGCTTTTCTCAAATCGTAGTTCGGAGCCGGCTTTAAGCCTAAATGACCTTGACTAAAGGCCAACTCTTTTAAGTACTTTTTGTTTCTATGGCAAAGGCGGAATTGGGGGGGCCAGTTTCTGATAATGAATACCAAAGGCCTTGGTCTCAAAAGCCTTGGGATTAAAAGCCTTGGTCAGCTCCGCCTCTTCCGGGGTTAAGATATGAACTATGCCATATTGATCAACTACAGCAAGGCGATCCCCTTCTTCGAGGCATGCGGTCAGCGTCACTTCTCCCTTGAGTTCTTTCTTGGAGACGCAGAGTATCTTAGGACCTCTCGCTCGGGCCACGGCAAAGATCGAGACAAAAAATACCAGCGCCAACCCTACCATTACCCCTACCGCCACTTTTGGCCGCATTACCATTCCCTCCTCTGATCTGCCTCCCTACGGATTTCTACCAGAACTTGGGTCAGAGTTGCGGACAGCGAGATCCTGGCGGAGCATAGCGGAGCCAGGACCTCTGGGAATCACAGCGATGGCTTCGGGAGCTTGGCGGCCAAAACCCCAGAGCCCTATGGGGCCTAACCGTATTTGTTTTCCTAGGGTATCCTTAGCTTCTTCTTAGATACCCTTTCCTCTTTTAAAGACTTTCCGGGAATTATCCTGGCTTAGTATTTTTTTATGTGGGCGGCCGGCGGTTGAAAATACGAATATTTACCCAGCGATCCCCCGGGCTTTTTTTCAGGTGGCGACTCCAGGCATCCTCTTCGGTTTCCCCGGGGTGCACTTCCACAATAACCCTGCGGATATCAAATAACTTTAACCATTCTTTCTTCTCAAATAGCTTCAATTTCGCTAACTCCCGCTCCGCATCGATAAAAAAAGTCCCATAGCGCATGTTCATGGCAGTCCCTAGAAACAAAGTTTTTATTTGCATTTCTTAAGGTCTTGGGTGTGCATGTCAGCAGACACAACAGTCCCCGGGTCCCAATGAATTGCCTCATAAATTCGGGAGAAGCGTTCCTTCGTGCAGAAATAAAATAACCGGTATTCTCATAGTAGTCCGCCCACATTCTGTTAGGAAAACCTTCCTCTCCAGGCTGCAATCCAGGGGCAGACCCAGAAGGACTCTATGATCAAGATTAGCAGAGAGTCAGCCCGCAATCGTAGGCTGATTATGAACCAATGGGTATTACGGAATTATAAAATCGTCTGGGAGGAAAGTCTCTAAGGCAGAATGCTTAATTTCACCTAGTCAAAATGATTAGATTGTGAAAATAATCCATATAAAATGAATTACTCGGGGATGAATTCTTGGGAGATGGCATATCTTACCAGATCCGCCACGTTTCTAAGGTTCAGCTTCTTCATGAGGTTGTAGCGGTGAGCGCGCACGGTATGGAGGCTGATGAAAAGAATATTGGCAATCTCCGGGGATTTCTTGCCTTCGGCCAGGAGCTTCAAAATTTCTCTTTCACGCCTAGTAAGGGTTTCCGTTTCCGGCCGCGTCACCGTCAGGTCAAACATGATGGTGGCAAGGAGGGGGGAAACGTATTTTTCCCCTTTTTTAAGACTCTCTATGGCCCGGTAAAGCTCGGAATCAGCATCTTCCTTGAGCAAGAAACCATCAGCCCCGGCCTTAAAGCCCATTTCCACGAAGCTTTTTTTCTTGTGCATAGTCAGGAGCAAGATTTTGATTTCAGGATAAAGCCTCTTAATTTCCTCGGTAGCCTCCAGTCCCCGGAGATTGGGCATGGAAATGTCCATGATGATCAGGTCCGGATGGGTCGTTTTCAAAAGTTCTAATAGTTCCAGGCCGTCCTTGGCTTCACCGCAAATAGCCATGCCGTCTATTTCTTCGATAATTTTCCTAATGCCCTTGCGGGAAATGGCGTGGTCGTCAGCCAGCAAAATCTCAAAATTCTTCACTCTATCCTTTCTCCGGGAATGGAACGGTGAATGATATTCTGGTGCCCCGTTTCTTTTGACTCCAGAGGGTAAAAGTCCCGCCCATGATCTTGACCCGCTCTTCCATAGTCAACAAACCCAAGCTTCTTTTAGCCTCCAAGACTTGGGATGCTTCGAAGCCCTTGCCGTCATCCTCGATGATTATGGTAATCCCCTGGTCCTCCCTTTTGGCGCCGATGGATACGTTCTTTGCCTTTGCGTGTTTGCCGATATTCGTCAATGCTTCCTGCACTACCCGGTAGATGGCCGTCTGGACCGGCAATGGGAATATACCGTCGAGGTTGTCCAGCATGACTGACCACTTTACTTGCTTTTGGAGCGGAGCAAAGTCTTCGATCATGTCCCGCAAAGCCTGAGTCAGCCCCAGGTCCTCAAGGTCACCTGGGGTCAAATCAAGATAAAGACGGCGCACTTTCTTAATGGTCTCGACCACAAACCGGTGCATCTTCTTAAATTCCTGGGTGAAAGAAAGGTGCTCCGGAGTTAACTGCTTTTCCAAGGATCTTATTGAGAACTTCAAAGTCACCAGGGTATGCCCCAGCTCATCGTGCAGCTCTGCTGCCAGACGCTTCCGTTCGTTTTCCTGAGCGGTGAGAAGCTGGGCGGTAAGGGAGCGAAGCTTCTGCTCCGATTTTCTCAGGGCCTGCTCGGCCCGTTCGTGGAGGATGGCTGCCCCCAGGGTGCTGGCTGCAGTCTTAAGGGCTTCCAGCTCCACTGGCGACCACTCCCGCTCGTGGAGGCAATCGTCGAAGCCAATCATGCCCCACCATTGTTGGCCCACAAAAATCGGCAAAGCCACGATAGATTTGATGTCTTGAGATGCCAATAACTTCTGGCCCGCTGGGGGTAATTCCCGGACCAGGCCCACGATCATGCGGCCCTGGGACAGTTCTTCTTCCCAGCGTCCAAAGCCTGCGGCCTGCCACGGAAGGTCTTGCAGATGCGGGTTGGCCATCTGCGGCTCGATCCCCGGCGCGGCCCATTCATACCGCTGGCTTGTCAATATTTTCCCCGCGGCATTCACATGATTTTCGAAGATATAGGCGCGGCTCACATCCGCGGACTCCCCCAAGCGCCTCAAAATGTCCTGAATTTCTTTCTCCCAGGATTCGCTTTGCAGGAATTTCTCGGCGGCAATGCTCACTGCTTCCAGGATGGCTTCCCGCCGCCGGAGTTTAAGCTCGGCTTCCTTGCGCCTGCCGATATCTCGCGTGACCCCCAATATCCCCACAGGCCGCCTTTGTTCATCCCGCAAAAAGGAAGCTTTCACTTCTGTCCAGATAGTGGAGCCGTCTTTGCGGAGGTGCTCCAACTCAAGGTTCCATGACCTGCCTGAATGCGGTGCGCTCTTTTCCCAAGCCATTGCCTCGGCGAAGGTTTCCCAGGCCAGTTCTAAGGAGGCTGGGGTTAAAATTTCTTTTAGCGACTGGGGCATCACTTCCTCCGAGGTAAAACCCCGCAGGAATTTGACAGAGGGACTCACATAGGTAAGTCGCAGGTTCAGATCCGCGGTCCATATCACATCGGAGACATTTTCGGCCAGCAGGCGATATAGTCTCTCGCTCTCCTGCAAGGCTTTCTCGGCCTGCTTGCGCGGGGTGATATCGAAGGTAACGCCGCTGATATAGGCGACTTTTCCCTTATCGTCAAGAAATATTTGCCCCCGGCATTGCACCCAGGCATACTCACCACTTCTTTTCCTGATCCGGTGCTCCCGCACATAGGATTTGTGGTTCGTTTCGAGGGCGTCGACGAATGTTTGTTTGACATAATCCATCTCTTCGTCCGGGATCAGGTCGCACCATTTGAGGCGCCGCGAATCGAAATCTTCTTTGGCATATCCGGTCAGACTCTCGATTTTCCGGTCTGGACAATCAACACTCCAATCCGCATGGCCTTGAAAAACCACGGCCGGAATCTGATTCACCAGCAAACGATATTTCTCCTCGCTTTGCCTGAGGGCCCCCTCCACCTCCTTCCGCTCAGAAATGTCGTAGAAAACGCCGCTTATATAATCGATCCGGCCCGCGGCATTGCAGAATATCTGCCCGCGCTCTTGAATCCACAGGAGACCTCCGTCTTGCTTCCGGATTCGGTATTCCCGGACATACGAGCCGTCCTCTTTAAGGGCTTTCAGCAGCGCCTTCCTGGCCCCCGGAGTGTCCTCCGGGAGGATCAGGTCTGTCCATTTTAGACGGTTGGCGGCAAAATCCTCTTTTTTATAGCCGGTGAGGAAGTCGATTTTGCGGTCAAAGAATTCTACTGAGCCGTCAGCATATCCTTTGAAAACCACCGCCGGTATTTGATTCACCAGCAGGCGGTAATTCTCTTCACTTTGCCTGAGCGCCTGCTCAGCCTGCACCCGTTGGGTGATGTCTTCATAAAAAATCAAACAGTCACCAGAGGCCAGGGCCACCGCCCGGAAATTTATCACCTTGGTGGTGCCATCTTTGCACCTGACCCGGAAAGTCCTGGGCTTGACCTCTCCTTCTCGAGGTTTCGCAAGTTCCTCTTTCCAATCGGCAATTACCTTCTCCCGGTAGTAAGGGTCTGGATAAGCTTGGGTGAACCACTCCCGCCCGGTGGGAATATCCGCCAGGGTATACCCGAATAATTCTTCAAACTTGGGGTTGAGATATTTATAGCGGCCGTCTTTGCCAATAATGGAAATCCCGAAAGGCGCGGCCTCCACCAAGGTGCGGTATTTTATTTCCGATTGCTTGAGTGCCTCTTCGGCCTGCAGACGTTCAGTAATGTCCCGGGCCAAAGCAAGTCTGAGAGAGCGTCCATCATAGGTAATATCGCCCGCCCGGACCTCCACGGGAAAGGTGGAGCCGTCTTTCCGCCGGTGGCTACCTCGAATAGTAACTGGAGATCTTGGCTGCTCCCATGACTTCTGCAAGTCTTCAGAACTTATATCCACTTCCAGACCTGCTATGGTCATTTTCTGAAGTTCTTCACGGGTATATCCCAAACTACTGCAGGCTTGCTGGTTGACCTCGATGATCTTTCCCTTATCATGCAGAAAAAACGCATCAGCGGCATATTCCACCAACTGCCTGAACCGTTTTTCGCTTTCTCTCAATGCCTCCTGGGACTGCTTACGCTCCGTAATATCGATGCCCACTTTCAGGGCCAGCAAAGAGCGGTCAACATCAGCAAAGGGATAGCTATAAATCTGGTAAATACGGCCGGATGGACTGCTCCATTGGGCTTCTTGCGGACATTGGTTGGTAAAAACCTGCTCTGTGGAACAATTTTCACAGGGCTGAGAACGTCCCAGGAGAATTTCGTAGCAATGTCTGCCCGCGGGCTCCCCGAAGTATTCCCGAAACACGCGATTGGCAAACCGCACGGTATGGTCCGGCCCATGGAGATAAACATAGGCAGGAAGTTCATCGAGAAGGGAAAAAAGGCGCTGACGCTCCTTTTCCAGTGCTGCCTCGACCTGCTGGCGCTTGGTGACATCAATGCCCGCGGATCCCACCAGGACCACCTGACCATCCTTAGACAGGATGGGAAAGCTGTTAATCAGCCAGGTATGGGGCCCATTCTCCTGTCGGAATGTTACCTCGGTTTCCACAGGTTCCCCGGTGGTAACGACTTTATGGTCCGATTCCCGCAAATGCCAGGCCGTCTCCGCCGGCCAAATTTCCTCCAGAGTTTTTCCTTGCCAGTCTTCCTTTTCTTTACCGAAGACTTTTTCCCAGGCTTTATTGGCGAACAGGTAGCGGCCCTGAAGGTCACGGATTACCGCGCCGCCCGGTAGATGCTGCATGAAGGCCAGAAAACGGGCTTCACTTTCCCGGAGGCGGTCTTCAATCTGTTGACGTTCTTCAATTTCCCGCAGCAACTGCACGTTGGCCTGCTTCAGATGGGCTGTCCGCTCTTCCACCCGACGCTCCAGTTCGTGTTGGCTCGGTTTCAGGGCCTCCTCGGTCTTTTTGAGCTCGGAAATATCCTCGTTTTCCCTCATGGCCGCCTCGGATTGCTGGGACTCGGTGATGCCCTCCACATTTTTCTTCCAGAAGAGGCCCTCATCGCCTTCTTGGCCGGGTGGTTTATGGTGCTTCATTGCTTTGGTTATCCTTGTTGATGCAATGAATAAAAATTGAAGTCAGAAAGGATTGTTGGAGCTAATTTGAGGATGAAAAAAAAGCTGCTCTTTTATGCTATTTCCCCCGGGAATTGTTCCTGCCCGGTGATACCTGCTGCAGATAGAAGAGGGCTTGTGAAAACCTTCGTTATCTATTATTTTTGCGATAACCGAAGGTTAGCTGCCATTTTTGTTATTGTTAACATAAATATTTTATAAATTCAATATCTTTCATTGAGTTAAGCTTTTATAAATAGGGTAATTATGAGGCAAAATCATAGTCATTTATTTATGGAAACACCTTGTAGCTTACCTAAAGACCTTGGCCTGGCGTTTGGCCATGTCCTTTCCGATAGGACGCTTGCCCCGCTCCATTTCGGAAACGTTGGCGGACTTCACCCCCACCTTGGCCGCCAGTTCCGCTGGGGTCATTTCTCGCGGGCCCGGAACCCGCGCAAAATGTCCCCCACATGGAAATTTGGGAACACTTCTTCAATCGAATAGAGCCGGTCTTCCTTTTCTTCGTCCCCGATGGAGAACGTCCCTTCGACCCGGGCCAAGATATCCGCCAATGCCTCCTTCACCTTTTCGGCGTGCGCCCCGGGACCCCGGGGATGCGGCCAGGGACGGTCCGGGGACATAAAAAAGGGGCCTCTAAGGCCCCTATCTTACTAATATTCTTTAATCTAAATTGGTGGAGGCGGCGGGAGTCGAACCCGCGTCCGCAAACAGTCCCTGAGAGCGTCTACATGCTTAGTCGCTGTTTTATTTTCGCCCCTAAAGACTTCCAGCGACAGAATTCTTAGAAGCTAACCTGCTGAAATTTTCGTCCGTCGGGCCACAGGCAAACCCGGCAGCTTTGCCAGGAAACGGTCACCTGGGGTCTTCTCCCGGCCTAAGAGCCCCAGGCGCTAGCCTTAAGCGGCTAGAGCGTAGCCGTAGTTGTCGGCAGTTGTGGTTTTCCTACCCGTTTTACGAGCGGACAGGACCTCGGCATGCAACTGGCAGTTCTCTATCTACGTCGAAGCCGTTACGCCCCCTAAATAAATTATAAGAATTTCTACTTACTTTTGCAAGAACCTTATCGGGTCTGGGGCGTAAAACTTTAGCCCCCATAATCCCCCCCTGCCCCCTTTAGAAACGGGGGGGAGAAGAGGTGCCCAAGCAGAGCTTGGGAACGAGCCATTCATGTTCCAAAGGAACATCCAAAACCATGAAAGAAGTGGTGGGGCGGGCCTCCGTGCCCGCCGAGCGCTTGGCGGGCACGGAGGCCCGCCCCGCCATCAACTGGTTTCCAAGGACGTTTCTTCTCGTCCTTT
>JAKAKP010000039.1 GCA_021813445.1 Deltaproteobacteria bacterium | reverse complement strand
TCTTGCTGAGGTAGAGGACAACCTCTGCCTGGGACTGAATGATCTCGCTAATAACCCGGAAAAACTTCGTTCGATGACGAATTTTCCATATCTTAATATTACCTGTTAGATGGCAACTTGGTATTAGGGGCTGATCAGCCGCACTTTAGCCTTGACGCCGCCCACGTTATCGCTGATCTGTTCCACCTTGGCGATCAATTTCTTCTCCTGGCCCCAGAGGCCTCCCTTGATACTGACCACTATTTCTCCATCCTCCACCTCCGCCTGGGCCGAAGGGATTTCCTCCACCAAGGCGGCCTGCACCTGGGCGGCTCGAAACAGAATCTCCATAGTCTTCTGAGACTTGGGAGTGGTTTGAAAACAGGGCCGCGCCAGGGCGCACTGAATGATCTCCACCGCTTCGTCAGTGGTAATGGGGGTGATATGAATCACTAGGTCGTAAAGGCTGGGGTTGGGGGTATCAATGCCATAGAGATGCTGACTCCAACGGTGACGTTCCTCGTCGTCCTTCAGCAAGGTCGCCCGGGCCTCTGCGGCTGAGGAAATTCCCTCCCGCTTCATTTCTTCCGCTACCCGGTCTTCCAGATCGGCCAAAATCCTGACCTTGAGGACATGGGAAACCCCGCGCATGAAGAAATGGCCCGCCAGGCCATGATAAACCACATTATCCTTGACGAAGTGGTGCATCAAGGCTTCCCTGACATAGGCGATATAACGCTCCCGCCCATAGGTAAAGCGGTCCAGGATGGAGGGCGCATCGTGAATGGCATGCCTCAACTTGAGTTCCGGAACGTTGAAATGCTCCGAGGCCTGTAAGATGACTTCCCGGGAGATACATTCATATCCCAACTTCTGGGCCAGCTTTTCCGCTACCTCTTTACCATGGCTGTAAGAGCCCCTGGAGATGGTGACAATGGACATGACCCGCTCCTTCTCCCTCTTTTTCCTTTATGAGGGTATTTCCTCCGCCTTATCACAAGGCAGCGATGAGGATTCTGACTCCCACCAGGGCCAGGGCCAGGGCCAGACCCCGAATAATCCACGACCCCTTGATCTTATTGGACAAATAAGCTCCCAATTGGGCCCCGATCAGGACGCCCATGCCTAGAGCGGCAGTACGATGCGCCCCGTGATGAAACGAGCCCGTCCAGATGTGTACCAGGGAGCCGGTAAAGGTCATGATGGCCAGGACGAAATGGGAAGTGGCCGTGGCGATGTGGACCGGAAAATTCAAGAGATAAGCCATGGCCGGGACATGGATGATGCCGCCGCCGATGCCCAGAAAGCTGGACATGAAACCCACGAAAACACTCAAAACAATGCCGATTACGGGGTTGAAGGAATACTCAAAGGACAGGCCGTCGGCGCCGATTAAATACCGGGTGATTTCATGAGCTGTTTTTATATGCGGAGACACGTGAGCATGCTCATCCGACTTGGGTTTAAAAAACATAAAGAGCCCTGCCGCGATCATAAAGACGCCGAAAATCAGGTCGAATACGAAGCGGGAAACGTAAGAGGTGGAGAAGACGCCGATGATCGCTCCCGGAATGGTAGCCGCGGCAAACATCAAGCCGGATTTATAGTCAATCCGTTTCATCTTGGCATAGGCTCCAGAACCGGACAAGGCGTTAAAGAATACGACCGCCAGGGAGATGGCGGTAAGGCGATCCGGACTCTCGTGAGGATAAATAAGCAGCAGCAGCGGCATCAGCACAAAACCGCCTCCTGCGCCGATCAGGGTGCCATAGGCACCGACCACAAAGCCCAAGGAAATCAGGCCGAGGTAGGCAAAAGTAGTTTCATGGGGCGCCATTATAACTTTACTCCTTATGTCAGAGAAAAATTCTCAGATGGGATGCGAATGAATCATGAGCCAGCGAATCAATAACTTATTACTTAAGTAAGTTAGGCATACCTGAGTTAGGGGACAAGACCGTTAATACCGTTAGCCTTCAAGATGAATTCCCCGGCATTGAAGGGCCCGACCTAAATATATCGACTTCAGTTAAGGGGGACACGCAGGTCCACCCATATGAGAAAGGGCAACTCGATATCAGACCGCATCGTCTGAGGAATGATATCTAATTAAATTGCTTTATTCAGGGGAAGAGAAAAGGGGGAAGGTTCAGGCAGGCAAACCGCCGCACCCGAGTCCCGGGTGGTAGTCATGCCTTTGAGAAGTCGCGCTGGCCCCATACCCGCCAGGCAGTTCTTCCCGACAGGGCTCGCGGTCTAAGGCAAGCTTGTTGGGCAGCGTACAGGGATGCGCAGCGCTATCCAGGTCGGCGCAGGTATCGTCAGTGGAGAGGTATAGGGAAAAATGGCGGCCGCCCTGGTCGGCGGCGTTCTTCGGTAAATGATGGTGGAAAAGGAATACCCGTCCCCCCATGCTGCCAAGACAGAACACCCACAGAATCAAAAGAGGGGCCAAGCGTTTCATTTATCAAGTTATTATCACATTTTTATCAGGATGCAAATAACCAATTACTTCTCTGAAATTTCTTCCAAGGCCGCAGAATTAAGAATCGGCTGCCAGCAATCTTCCACTTTCCGAAATCCATAAATTAGATTGAATCTAAAAGTGGACGGCTTTAACGGAAAATTATAAAATAATATTTAAAACACGAACTTAATTATGTCAGCCATCAGAAATTTCAGCATAATCGCCCATATCGACCACGGCAAGTCCACCTTGGCGGACCGCCTCATCCAGTGGACTGGCATGGTGGGGGAGCGCCAGTTCCGGGACCAGTTGCTCGACACCATGGACATCGAGCGGGAACGGGGCATCACCATCAAGAGCAACACCATCACCCTGCCCTATAACGCGGACGACGGTGTCGAATACGAACTCAACCTCATCGACACCCCGGGGCACGTGGATTTTTCCTACGAGGTCTCCCGGGCCCTGGCCTCCTGCGAGGGCGTGCTGCTCCTGGTGGACGCGTCCCAGGGGGTGGAGGCCCAGACCGTGGCCAACCTCTATCTGGCCATGGAGCACGACCTGACCATCATCCCGGTGATCAACAAGATCGATCTGCCCCAGGCGGACGTGGAGGGGACCAAGGCCCAGATCGAGCAGGAACTGGGACTGGACCCGGACCAGGCCATTTTGTGTTCCGCCAAGGAGGGGCTCGGCGTGGACGAGGTCCTGGAGGCCATTGTCCGGCACATCCCGCCCCCCAAGGGCAGCCTGGAGCAGCCGCTGTCCGCCCTGATCTTCGACGCCCACTACGACACCTTCCGGGGGGCCATCATCTCCTGCCGGGTCTTTGACGGGGAAGTGAAGCCCGGGGACCAGATCCGCTTCATGTCCAACAACGCCCCCTACAAGGTGGAGGAGGTGGGCATCTTCCGGCTGCAACGGGAGCCCCGGAAGAAGCTGACCGCGGGCATGGTGGGCTACATCATCGCCGGCATCAAGACCGTAAGCGACACCCGCATCGGCGACACCATCACCCTGGAAGAACGCCCCGCGGCCCAGCCGCTGCCGGGGTTTAAGGAAGTCAAGCCCGTGGTCTTCGCGTCCATCTACCCGGTGTCCGCGGACGATTACCTGGCCCTGGCCGACGCCCTGGAGAAATACAAGCTGAACGACGCGGCCCTGATTTATCAAAAGGATTCTTCCGCGGCCCTGGGCCAGGGCTTCCGCTGCGGGTTTCTGGGGCTGCTGCACCTGGAGATCGTCACGGAGCGCCTGGAACGGGAGTTCGGGCAGTCCATCATCACCACCGTCCCCGGGGTGCAGTACCGCTTCACCCTGGCGGACGGCCAGATAATCACCGTGGACAACCCCATGCACTACCCGGACCCCACCCGCATCAAGGGCAGCGAAGAGCCTTACATCCGGGCCTCGATCCTGATCCCCGAGCGCTACCTGGGCGCGGTCCTGAAGATGTGCCTGGAGCGCCGGGGGGTCAATTCCCGCATCAATTACCCCACACCGGGGCGGGTGGAGGTCACCTTCGAGATACCCCTGGCCGAGGTGATCATCGACTTCTACGACCGCCTGAAGACCATCACCCAGGGCTACGGCTCCTTTGACTACGAGCTCCTGGACTACCGGCCCAGCGACCTGGTGAAGCTGGACATCCTGGTGAACGGCGAAAAACTGGACGCCCTGTCCATGATCGTCTTCCGCACCCGGGCCCGGGATTGGGGGGTGCGGGTCTGCGAGCGCCTCAAAGACGAGATCCCCCGGCAGCAGTTCAAGATCGCCATCCAGGGGGCCATCGGCGGCCAGGTCATCTCCCGCTCCACCATCAACGCCTTTAGAAAGGACGTCACCGCCAAGTGCTACGGCGGCGACATCACCCGGAAGCGGAAACTCCTGGAAAAACAGAAGGCCGGGAAAAAGAAGATGAAAATGGTGGGCGCGGTGGAAATCCCCCAGAGCGCCTTCGTGGCGGTTTTGAAGACGGAGAATGAGTAGTGGTCAGTGGCCAGTGGTCAGTGGTCAGTAAAGGGGGACCCGTGGCAACCGGAAATCTTAGAACTGAAAATGAGTAAGGAGCGTGAAGTATAAGATGCGGGATAAGTTTTACGCCGATAACCGTGATTTAGTTAAATGGGCTATCTTATTTCGACTTGCAGAAATCTTCCAAGCGAAAAGAATCCTGCAGCTCGCCTTTTACCGCCAAAGTGAATTCCCAAGTGTGCTTATTGATGGTGAAAGTTATCAAATTCTCGCGGAAGTTCTCTGTCATTTTCGCAATCTGCGGACCGTGGAAAGCATAAATTCGAATATTCGGGTTAAAGTTTTCGACACCCTATTTATGGACAGAGACAGTTATCTGAAGGCTGTCATCAAATTTCTATCAAGCTTTCAGAACGAAAGATGTGTAGTATTTCTCGACCCAGATACAGGTCTTGAGCCTCAAAACCCAAGTTTAGATCATGTCCTCGAGGTGGAAGCTAAAGACATTTGGAAGGCTATAAAGCCAGGCGACGTTTATGTTTTCTACCAGCACCAGACAAATAGAGCCGGTAGGCCATGGATTGAACCGAAAAGAATCCAGTTGGAGAGAGCCCTTGAATCACCTAAAAACTCAATAAAGGTTGCCCACAGTCCTCAAATAGCCCGCGATGTGGTCTTCTTTTACGAACAAAAGCCCCTGAAATAGGGGGACAGTGACCAGCCAAAGGAGTGGGACCCATTTTATGGATAAACCGGTACGATCTTATAAGGATTTGGTGGCCTGGCAGAAGGCCATGGATTTGGTCACCGAGATTTACCGAGTAAGCCATAAATTCCCGCGAGAAGAAATCTTCGCCCTGACAAATCAATTACGTCGGGCTGCAGTGTCAATTCCCAGCAATATCGCCGAGGGGCAAGGAAAGTCGTCGAGAAAAGAATTTTTGTATTTTTTGGGAAACGCTAAAGGTTCTTTGTCGGAAGTGGAGACCCAGATTCTAATTGCTCGCAACCTTGGTTATATCGTTGATGAAGAGTTAACCCCTCTTTTGAATATCGCGGCAGAGGTGGGGCGCATCCTTAATGGACTCCTGGCTTCTCTCAAAGATAAAAAATAGAAATCGGTGACCGGGAGTCATGAGTGATTCCATAAGAAAGAATTCCTTTCGTTTTTTTTCACTGACCACTGACCACTGGCCTCTGACCACTTTCCCCGGCCTTTATGTGCATATCCCCTTTTGCCTGAGCAAATGTGCTTACTGTGACTTTTTTTCCGTAACTGATCTTGCATGGATAGCAGATTGGCTGGCGGCCCTGGAAAAGGAAGCCTCCCTCTATCAGGACCGCTTCGGCTCCTTCGACACTCTCTACCTGGGGGGCGGCACGCCCAGCCTCCTGGACGCGGCGCAGATCAGCGCCTTGATTGCAGGCTTGCGGCGGCATTTTTCCTTCGCCGCGGATACTGAAGTCACCCTGGAAGCCAATCCCGATGATTTGACCCCGGAAAAGCTGCAGTTGTATCAGGACCTAGGCGTCAACCGCCTGAGTGTGGGCGTCCAGTCTTTCCATGACCGGGAACTGGTCTTCCTGGGGCGGAGGCACACGGCCCGGCAGACGCTGCAGGCCCTGGAGGCCGCCCGGGCCGCGGGTTTTGTCAACCTCAGCCTCGACCTCATTTACGGTTTGCCGGGACAGAGTCTCGAGGATTATAGAAAAACCCTGGAGCAGGCCCTGGCGTTTCAGCCGGAACACCTTTCCTGCTATCAACTGACTTATGAAGCGGGGACTCCCTTGAGCCGCAGAAAAGCCCGGGGAGAGGTGGCTGCGGCCACGGAAGAGGCAGAAAGGGAATTTTTTCTCTTTACCTCCCGGTTTCTGGAAGAGCGGAGTTATCTTCATTACGAAATCTCCAATTTCGCCCGTTTGGGGGAGCCGGACAACAAATCCAATTCCCAAGTCATTAATAACACCAAATCTTTATACCGGAAACCGGAAACCGCAAACCGCAAACCGTATTTTTATTCCCGCCACAACCGCAAATACTGGAGCCATATCCCCTACCTGGGGCTGGGGCCCGGAGCCCATTCTTTTCAAGACGGCGAGCGCTGGTGGAATGTCAGGGACGTAAAGACATACTGCCGGGCCCTGGCCCAGGGATGGCTGCCGGTGGCGGACCAGGAGGTTCTCGCCCCGGAGCAGCTGCGCCTGGAGGCCCTCTACCTGGGCGTGAGAACCAGCGAGGGCGCGCCTTTGGAACTGCTCCGCCAGTATCCGGGATGGGAAAAAACCTTGACTAAGTTGCAGAAATCGGGATTGATGGAGGTGAAGAGGGAGCGGGCGGTCCCAACCCTGGAGGGCTTTCTCCTGGCCGACCGCCTGGCCCTGTGGTTGACGGCGGGGGAAGCGGCTGAAGAGGCTAGAGCCCATGCATCCCGCCCGTGAACCTTTGCCCCCTCTGCTAATCCCCTGCAGGCTCATAAAAAGCAAGAAATATGATACAGGCGAAAAACGGCCGGATCTCCAACATCGTCATCTCCACAGCCCTGGGCCTGGGAGGCCGGGGCATCTTTCCCTACACCCTCCTGCCCGGCTACCGGCGGCTGCTCCGGGCCGCCCGGGAAACCGAGTCCAGCATCCTGGCCAAATCCGCCACCAGGCATAAGAGAAGCGGCAATTTCCGCGCCTGGAACCCTCTGACCTGGAAATATATCCGCAGACTGCCCGGGGGCGGCATGCTCAATGCCTACGGCCTCACCAATCCGGGGGCCGAGGCCTGCGCCCGGGAAATCCAGGTGGGCGCCACCCAGGGTTTGCAGGTGATCCCCAATCTTTATCCGGAATTTGCTAAAGGCACGGTGTTGGCGATCAATGACACCCTGGCGGCTGTGGAGATTTACCGGCGGATCTTGGGCCCCGACTTTTGGGCCCTGGAACTCAACTTTTCCTGTCCCAACTCCGAGGAGGCCATCCGGGACAACGTGGCCCAGGGGCTCAAGTGCAGCCGGGACGTGAAAGAGAAATACCCCGGTCTTTTTTTGATCGCCAAGATCAGTATCTGCCACCCCCATGAGTTTGCCCAGGAACTGGAAAGCCTGGGGGTGCAGGCCCTGCACGCCGTCAACACCATCCCCTTTGCCATGATCTATCCCCAGAAGCGCTCTCCCCTGGCGGCGGTGGGGGGCGGGGGGGTGGCCCGCCGCCCGGCTTTCGCCGCGGCCCTGCAATATAATACCGAATTGCGGAAAAAAGTGAGTCTGCCCTTAATCATGGGCTGCGGCGTCCGTAACCGGCAGGATATTGAGACCTACCTGGATATCGGCGCGGATGCCGTGAGCTTCTGCACCCTGGCCTTGCGGCGGCCCCAGGAAGCCGCGGAAATTATCCTCAAATTCAATGGTTAATTTTGAGGCAATTTGCCTGGCTGCCGGCGGCGGAGACGCGGGCTGGGGGGGATATTTTGGGTGTGGCACAGGAGAATCTGGGGAGTAGCCGCCATAGTTCAATAGTCTTATAAAGAACTGCTTTTCCGAAAGGAGTGCATTTTTTGCCTGATCCCATTTATCTGGCGGTCATCGGTGGAGGCGAAGTCAACGCCGAGCTTGCGGCCCTGGCCCGGGAGGTGGGCCGGGAAGTGGCCCGGCGGGGAGCGGTGCTGCTGTGCGGCGGCCTGGGAGGGGTGATGGCCGCCGCGGCCCGGGGCGCCCAGGAAGAGGGCGGGGTGACTATCGGCATCCTCCCCTATGCGGACCGCAGCCGGGCCAATCCCTACCTGACCTACTCCCTGCCCACCAACCTGGGCCACGCCCGCAACGTCCTCATCGCCCACGCCGCGGACGCGCTCATCGCCGTGGACGGCGCTCACGGCACCATCTCCGAGGCGGCCATCGCCCTGAAGATAGGAAAGCCGGTAATCGGGCTGCGGGTGCCCTGGAATATGCCGGGCTTGAGAAACGCGGTCAGCCCCGGGGCGGCAGTGGCCGCGGCCATGGAGGCCCTGGGGAGATAAGGCGGGATTAATCCGGGCGGCCCAAACGGCCGCCCTCCCTCTTCCCGAAAATCTAAACCACCCCCTTGCTATTCAAAAAGGGGCCGTATTTTTTGTCGGTGCCCATGATGTGCTTCGCCACCCAATCTTCCAAAAACTTCATGGTGTCCAGGGTGATGTTCACCTTGCCCTGATGATACTGTTTCTGAACATCCAGCACCTTTTGAGTCATCTTGGTGTGAATGACCCGGTGCTCTTCATACTCAGGATAGCCATGGGCCTTCATGAGCCGCTCTTCCGCGGCGAAATGGCTGGCCGTATAGGCCACCAGGCCATCCAAAATCTTGCCCAGGGCCTCTTTGCCCTTGCCTTGCAGCATGGCCTGGTGCAGGTTTCCCACCAAAGCCAGGAGCTTTTTGTGTTGCTCGTCAATTTCCCGGATATTGACGGAATATTTCTCATTCCAGACTAAAGAAGACATAGCTACCCCCGTCGGAGAGATTATTATAGAAGTTATTCGGCTGCTCCAGGAAATTCTTGAGTGCCCCCTCATTAAAATATTTTGGTGATTATCTGCCCCCATGGAGTTCCCCATAGGAGTTCCTGTCCCCTCTTTATACCGGGTTGCAATCTAGCGGCGTGGATCTGTAGGGGGGCACCCATGTGTGCCCCCAGGGCGTTCGCAAAAACGCAATCCTTCAGTCTCTAAGAATAAATATGATCATAGAATTAACACAGGGTTATTCACAGCCGCCAGGGCGGACACATGGGTCCGCCCCGACAAAAAAATTGCTGTTAGATTGCAACCCGGTATTAAAGGCAACAAAGTTTAAGAGCCAGAGCCAAAAAAAAGCGGCTAAACGCCGCTTGGCGTTTAGCCGCCCACCTTAGTACAGAATGAGGCTGGTTAGATTTCCAGCCAGGAATCCGAGAACAGCACCTGCCCCATGATGACCCGGGCGGTTTTGGCGTAGTTCTGCAGGCCCTTGGAGAGAGACGGGATATCCACGGGTTTGCCGTCCATGATGTCGTGGACTACTTTCACGGCTTCCGGTTTCTTGCCGTCCACCACCTCCCAGAGTTCATCGTCAAAGGCGTCGACAATGGCGGAGACCATGCCGCAGCGCTGGATCATGATGACGTAAGTGCGGTTGATGATGGGCCGGAGTTCATCCGGCACGCCGTTGGAGGCATTGGAGAGGCCGCAGGTGGATTTGGCTCCCGGAGCCATATCCTGGAGCATCTTCATGTATTCCAGGTCCGCCATCAACTGGTTTTGCTGGATGTTCAAAGGTGCGATGATGGGATCGAACCAGATGTCTTCATTCTCAATGCCGTATTCCGCGGCCTTGGCCAGGATTTCGGCAGTGAGCATGCCTCTTTCGTGTTCATCCCGGGGCATGCCTTCCGGACCCCACAGCAACCCGATCATGTAGGCGTCGTATTTCCGGACCAGGGGCATCATGCCATCCATGCGCTCCGGCCGGGCCATGATGGAGTTGATCAGGGCCTTGCCTTTGTGGACCTTGAGACCGGCTTCCATGGCTGCGATATTGGAGGTATCCAGGGCCAGAGGGATATCCGGCACCACTTCCTGGATGGTCTTGACGATCCATTCCATCAATTCTTCCCCACCCTTACGGGCCGGGCCGATATTGACGTCAATGTAATCGACTTTTTTCTCGGCCTCTCTAAGGGCCAGTTCCTGGAGCGGCTTGGGGTTCCGCTCCTTCATCGCCTGACCGTAAACTTTGGTCACCACGTTCAGGTTTTCGCCAATACGGTAAAATTTGCTCATCAGGTGACCCCCTTCTTAAAAGTTCTGTATAGAGGGGGAGAAAGCCACCTGAGCCCCCTCCCCGAATAATTAAGAATCTTCCCCATCCCAGAATTACTGGGATTTCAAGAATGCCGGAATATGCGAGGCTTCCCGGGGACCGATGAGGATCTTCCAGTCGGGCAGTTCCTCTTCCAAATCGCCGCTGATACCCGCGGCGTAGCCAGGGATGATAAGGGTGCGCGTCTTGGTTTTGTCAACAATACCGCATTTCTTGACGAAGCTGGCCACACTGTCACCGGAGAATTTCCCGGCGGCCCAGGCGGTCATGACCGAGAGGCCCTCAGTGTCTTGTATGAGCAGCCAAGTGGGGACCTTGCTTCCTTCGATTTCGCCGGAGACGATGAAGTAAGTCAGGGCGAAATTGGTGGTCACGGCCACCGGAGAATCGGGTCCGGGATTGCCGATTTCGTAGATGCCCGGGCTGATGATCATGGGCTTCTGGGGGTCGGTGTAGATGTTCAACCGCTGCAGCAACAAGGGGAAGATGGCGGCGGGGTCAACATCCGACAAGACCACGATGCCGCCGTACTTGGCAATAAAGACCGCGGCGTAAAGGGCCTGCTTCATGGGGTCATCGGTCATCTCACAGGGGCAGGCAATGGTGGGGAAGCCGAAAGGCCGGAACTTCGGCACCAGAGCGGCCCGGCGGATGGCGATCTGGTCCTGGAGGGCCTGCTTGATGGCCCGGCTGCCGGAATCGATGACCAGGTCTTTGAGGCCCATGCCGGTGAGTTTGGTGACGAGGTCGGCCAGGGCGTCATAACCGTCAGCCTTGGCGATGAGCGTCAAGCCCAGTTCCTTGGCCAGAGCGCCGAAGGCATCCGCATTATCCGGAGTGGCCGCACCGATCAAAGGCTTGCGTTCTTTGGCCGCCTCGGCCCCGGCTTTAACTACGTCGGCTTTGTCGCTGCACAGGATCAGGCCCGCATCCGTCTTGTCCATCACCTTCTTGACCAAGGCCGTGAATTTGCCGGCATCGCCGCTGGCATCCCGGACCGCGATCAATTCCGGACGCAGCAGGAGGCCCACCCGGTCGAACTTGATCTTCATGAAGGTATCGAGCTTTTTGTCTACATCTGCGTCTGCTTCGGCAGTGGTGACCAGGCCGGCGATGAGGGTGGGGTTAAAGAAGGTCTTTTCATGCCGGAACATCACGGTTTCGCCGCCGATGGTCTTGACCCCTTCCTTCATGCCGATCTTCACCGGGCGGATGGGCGGGGCTGAAGCCTCGGCCAACTTTTCCCGCACCTCGTCCGAGACATACGGGCATTTATCCAGTTCCGCTTTCCCGCTGGCCAGGGCCATGGCAAAAGCCAAACAGGTGGGGAATCCGCATTCTTTGCAATTGGTCTTGGCGAGGAGTTTGAAAATTTCAATTCCTGTTAAAGCCATCGTCTCTCTCCTTATCCATGGCTGGTGGCCCAAGCAGGATAGATGGGGGTTAGCCCGTCCCGCCGGGACCCAGTATCAGAAGGGCCAGGAGGAGCCTACCTCCTGGCCCCGTAGGGGTTAGCCGATAATGGGTTCCATTTCCAGAGCCGGGTGTTTTTTCTCCGTCAGGAAGGGCAGGATCTCGTCTTCGGTGACGCCCACGGTCTCGTCGGCGATGCGGTCGATAAGATCGGGAATCCCCTCTTCTTCACCCCGTTTCAGGAGCCGTTCCCGGAGCTCTTCTTTCAAGATCTTGGGCATCCAGACCACCCGTTTGAGGCCACCGTCGCCCACGATGAATTTACGTTGGGTGACGTTGTACTTGCTGTGACCCACGAAGCCCGGGGTGACCTGGCCGCCGCCGATGACGCCCGCCAGGGTGGTGAACTTCATGCCGCAGGGGGTCTCACCGGTGTAGTCCCGGTTCACGGTCATGATGCCGTTGCACATGGGCAGGACTGCGGAGATGGCTTCGCAGCAGCCGCAGGTGGTCATGGGATCATAGACCAGGCTGTAGAAGTTATATTTTTCCACCTTCTGGCGGGAGGCTTTGAAGACGAAGTCATTGACGCCCTGCCATTGGCCATACCGCTCATCCAGGGTTTCACCCTTGGCGATGGGCTGGTTGGGGCCGGTGGGGTTGATTTCAAAGGAGGCTTTGCAGTCCATCCAGTTGTAAGCGCCGCAGAGGCCGGTCCGTTCGGGGCTGACCACGCAGACGTGGTTCGGCGCAAAGGACTGGCACAGGGTGCAGGAGTAATAGGTCTCGGTGGTTTCATCCCGCATGTTTTCCACCCGGGCGTCACGGTCGTGATAGATCTTCCGGGCCAAGGCGGTGATCTCGTCCACCTTCTCCTTTTCGGTGTAGATCTTCACCTGGCATTTGTCGAAGATGGCGCCGAAGTCCTGGTGATACTTGGCGTGCAGGATGACGCCGATATGTTTCAGGCTGAAGCCCTTTTCCACCGCGGCCTTGCCGATACGGTACCAGGCGATGTCCCGCTGCCCGATGTGCATGACGCCCTGGGCGTAGTTCACCAGGTGGTGAATCTGCCGCTCCAGGATGGGCTCGAAGTCGGGCTGGAAGTTCCGGCCGGCCACTTCGATGACCACGGCCATGGGCAGGCGCATGGGGATTTTGTCCTTGGGCAGATCCGGCAGATCGGGGCCGAAGACCTCCACTTTGCCGTCTTCCACTTCGTCCATGCGTTTGCTGGTGACCAGCTCCACGGCCTGGGTCTTACCACCGCCGCATTCGGCGTAGAGGTCGTCTTTCCGCACCCGCTCACCTTCGAACGCGGCGCCGAAGTTCACCGGGATGTCGATCTCGGTGATCTGGACCTTGAGGCCCCGGACCTCGATGGATTTCTGCCCCAACTCCGCCATGGGCACGTTGGACACCACGTGCTCGTAGGTGCAGATACCGGTGGGCAGCACCTGGGGGATGTCCTGGTTGGTGATGGTGGGGAAACCCCAGTTGATGGCGCCCGCGGCGTTGGCGTACCACTCATCGGGGATGGTGGACACGGCGTTGACGAAGGCGAAGATCCGGTCTTTGTTATAAATGAGGTTCTTCAGGGCTGCGCCGGGTTTGACACCGCCGAAGGCCATGGCGGCCCGGACGGCAAAACCCAAGGCGAAGACCGCGCCGGAGATATCCGGGCTGAAGGGGACGATACGGGTGGGCCAGCCGATCTGGACGCCACCTTCCAACAGCTGCTCGATCACCGAGGACTTGCCTTCGATGTCCCGGGCGGCGCAGAAGATATAAAGGTTTTTCTTCTGGTATTCCGTCACCAGGTCCACGGCTTCCTGGACCGAGGGGGCGGAGCCGACGATGGCGGCGAACCCGGGGGCGGAACCGTCCACGAACTCAACGCCGCGTTTACGGAGAATGATATCGTTGGCGGCGCCCACCCAGAACTTCTGGGCGCCCTTGCTGTAGACTTCCTCACCCCGCTCGTAGAAATCGGGCTGTTCCAGATAGCGGATGGCCTCGAAGATTTCTTCGGCGAACAGGGTGGCCAAACCGGCATCCAGGCCGGGTCCCAGGTAGGGCAGGTGGTGTTTTTCAGCCGGAACCGGCGGCAGCAGCTCTTTGCAGCGCTCCATGACCGGCACCGCGTCTTTCAGTTTTTCTATCTTGGTGCCCATCAAGGCGTAAATAATAGGCAGATAGTAAGCGGTATCAGGAAAACCGATCTCCTGGCTGTCTCCGTATTTTTTGATAGCCTCATCCAACTTGGCCGCACAGTTGCCGACGATTTTGTGAGCCCCGCGAATGGCGGCGGAAATGATGATCTTTGACACAGTGACTTCCTCCTTCCTTTTTCGTAAAGGAAATTATCTGCAAAGGGCCGTTCTGCCGAAGAGCGGCCCCAGATCGTTTTAATGCTCTTCGCCGGCGGCGGCGGCGTCCATGGTACGGCGCATTTCCATATCCATGAGGACGCGCTCCCGGGCCTTGTCGATGCCTAAGGCTTTGCGCTTCAGGTCGATGTGGGCGATCATCTTCTTGGCCATTTCATACGGGTCGGCCACGAAGTCCCACTTGCCGCCCAGCTCTTCCTCGATCCCCTTGAACAGGTAGTCGGTGAAGATCTCCGAGCCCGTGGACGGGAAGGTCACGCCAAAGAGCGTGTAGACGCCCGAAGCCACGAAGTACTGGCCGATGGCGATGGCCTTCTCGCTCATCCACTCCGGCGCCGCGCCCGCAGCCGGCAGAT
>JAKAKP010000071.1 GCA_021813445.1 Deltaproteobacteria bacterium | reverse complement strand
AGGTGGGCGATGCACTTGGTAACTTTTCCCATGACTGCCCCCTTGAAAATTTTTTGGGCAGTCTACCATATTACTCATTAGATGGCAACTTGGTATTAATAATGAGGTTGCCTTATCTCCGGAGCCTAGGAAATACCCCGGGTGAGGGGCAAGGGGGCACGGACCCTTGCCTGGCTCACCCCAGGGGAAGGAGGACCTGATACAACTTAGCAGGAGGGGGGAAGAGCGGAAATCGGGTAATTTCTGATTTGTTTGTCCAAAAATCTCTTACATTGCTGGGGACTTTGGGGGGGATGGGCCTCGGTGCCCGCCCGGCGCGGGAGCGGCCAGGGACGGCCGCCCCGCCGCCTCAAAACTCCACCAGCCGGTTCTGCATGGCGAAGCGGGACAGGTCGGCATTGTTGCGCAGGTTGAGTTTTTTCAGGAGCCGATAGCGGTAGGTATCCACCGTCTTGATACTGATATGGTAAGCTTCGGCGATCTCCCGGGTGGTCTTGCCCAGGGCCAGATGCCGGAGCACCTGGATTTCCCGGTTGGATAGGGTATCCATGGGGGAGCGCTCCGGGGTGCCGCTGGCCAGACGGTGGGCCAGGGACTCGGCCGCGGTGTCGCTGAGATAGCGGCCCCCGGCGTAGACCTTGCGGATGGCGTTCACCATCTGCTCCGGCGCCGAGCGCTTGGTGATATAGCCCTTGGCCCCGGCACTGATCCCCCGGAAGACGTATTGCTCCTCTTCGTGCATGGTGAGGATGAGGATGGGCATCTTGGGATAGTAATGGTGGATCTGGCTGACGACCTCCAGGCCGTCCAGCACGGGCATGGAGATGTCGATGACCGCCACGTCCGGCATGGTTTCATGGACCTTTTCCACGGCTTCCCGGCCGTCAGCGGCTTCGGCCACCACTTCGATGTCGCCGGTTTCTTCGATGATGCGGCGCAGTCCGGCCCTGACAATACTGTGATCATCCGCCAATAGAATCCTGATCATGGGGCTTTTCACCTCCTGGCCTGGAGGGGCAGTTTAAAATAGACCTGGGTGCCTTTTTGCGGTTTGGACTGAATTTCCAAGGTGCCGCCGATGAGGCCGGCCCGCTCCCGCATGCCGGCCAGGCCCAAACACTCCGATTCTTCTATTTTCCGGATATTGAACCCCCGGCCGTTATCCACCACCGCCAAGGTCAAAATGCCCTTTTCTTCTTTTAAGGTAATCTGCACCTGGGTGGCAAAGGAATGCCGGGCCACGTTGGTCAAGGCCTCCTGGGCGATGCGATAGGCCGCGGTGGCCACGATATCGTCCACCCGCTGGACATTAAAGGGCTTGAAAATACAGGCGATCCCAGTGCGGCGGCGAAATTCCGCGGCATACCATTCCAAGGCGTCGATGAGCCCCAGATGATCCAGGACCCCCGGGCGCAGCCGGGTGGCCAGGCCCCGGACCTCATCAATGGTCTTATCGATCAGCTCCCGCATCTTCAAAGACCGGTCCGCGGCTTTGGGCTCCTTGCCTTTCAAATGTTCCGCCAGCCAGACCGCGTCCATGCGCAGGGCCGTGAGCACCTGGCCCAGCTCGTCATGGAGCTCCCGGGCGATGGCGGTGCGCTCCTTCTCCTGGCGGGCCATGATGCTGCCGGAAAGGCGCCGCAACTGGTCCTGGGCCTTTTTCAGTTCGGTAATGTCGGTGGCGATGCCGCAGAGGCCGTTGGCCACCCCCTGGTCGTCATAAATGGGAAATTTGACCATTAAATAGGTGTGGACCCCGTCTTCCTGGGGAATGGGCTCCTCCACCTGGCGGGGCCGCCCTTCGGAGAGGACCTGGAGATCGCTGGCCCGGAATTGATCGGCCACTTCCCGGGGAAAGATGTCGTAATCGGATTTGCCCCGGATTTCTTCATTGCGGATCCGGAACAATTCTTCAAAGCGGGAATTGACCAGGCGGTAACGGCCACCTTTGTCCTTGATATAGACCACGGCCGGGGTGTACCGGAGAATGCCGCTGATCTCCCGGGTCCGCTGCTTGACCTGGCGTTCCAGGTCCTTGGAGTAGAGGCTCAGTTCCTCCTGGGCCTTTTTCAGGGCCGTCTCCGCCTTTTTGCGCTCCGAGAGGTCCCGGGCCACGCAGACGCTGCCGATGGTGGCGCCTTGGTCGTCTTTGAGCAGGCTGATGGAAATATCCATGGGCACGATATTGCCATCCTTTTTCTTCATGTCGATCTCGTATTCCCGGACCACCCCCTCCCGGCGCAGTTTCGTCAGCATTTTTTTCAGTTCCTGGGGGTCTACGTAGAGATCGAACGCGGTCTTGCCGGCCAGTTCGTGGAACAGGTAGCCATAGATTTCTTCGGCCCGCCGGTTCCAGAGGATGAAACGGCCGTGGCGGTCGACGATGCCGATGGCGTCCACCGAGTTGTCGATGACGTTTTCCAGATACTCCTTGGTCCGTTTCAGCTCGGCTTCGGCCCGCTTGCGCTCCTCGATTTCCTGCTTCAAAAGGGCATTGGCCGCGGTCAGCTCCAGGGTGCGCTCTTTGATGCGCTGCTCTAAGGCGTCGAAGGCATGCTGCCTGGCCTCTTCCCCGGGGCTGCCGTTTTTCAGCACCTCCAATTCGGGTATGGCCGGGCGCACTTTTGCGGATTTGCTGGTGGGGCGGGGTTTCTTGGGGGTCGGCTTGGTCGTCATGGAAAAGCGCCACTCTTCTCAAGGCCCTGGAATACAGAATTGCCCTCAAACCGCAGGAATTTTGTAGAGGGGCACCCATGTGTGCCCCCTGACGTTCGCAAAAACACAATCCTCGGCCCCAAAAACTAAGGTGATCTTAGCATTAAGGCGCAACGGTCTTTGCAGGCGCTGGGGCGGACACACGGGTCCGCCCCTACAAAAAATATCCCTTCAATTCCCGCTTCTCCGTCATGGAGGCGGACGAAAGGGATCAGGGGTGCCACAGGCGAAACGCCTGGGGCCTCTGGCCCTTGCCCCATCTTTTTAAATATATCATTTTTTCATTTTTCCAGGGTCATTTGTATATAGTGGCAGGGACATTCCTTGGCGCAGAGGCCGCAGCCCTTGCAGAAATCCAGGTCGAATTCGTAGGTGGTCCCGGATTTGCCTTTCTTCACCGCGTTGTCCGGGCAGTACATGTAGCAATTGGCGCAGTTGAAGCAGAGGCCGCAACTGAAGCAGCGTTCCGCCTCCCGGGTGATTTCGGACCGGTCAAACGCGGGGTAGATTTCGCTGAAACCCTTGAGCCGGATATGCACCGGCAGGGCTTCCCGCTGAAAGCGGTTGGACTTCTTGTAGTAGTAGGTGTTGAGGTCCTTGGAATAGATCACCGGCGGCGGCGACAGCCGGCTTTCCACCTGGCCTTCCACGTAGTCCTCGATGGCTTCCGCGGCCCGCATGCCCTGGCCGATGGCCGCGGACACCGTTTCCAGCCCCAGCACCGCGTCGCCTCCGGCAAAGACCTTGTCGATGCTGGTCATTTGCACTTCGTTGGTGGAAATCCATTTGTTGTCAATCCGCTGCACCTCCAGGCCGTCGTAATCCACGGCCTGGCCCGTGGCCATGATCACCGTGTCCGCGGGAATGACCGCTTCCGACCCCGGGATGGGCACCGGCCGGGCCCGGCCGCTGGCATCCGGTTCCTTCAGCTCCATTTGCACGCACAGCAGTCCCACCACCCGGCCCTCATCCGCGATGATCTTCACCGGGTTGGTGTGGTAGCGGAACATGATCCGCTCTTCCATGGCCTCGTCGATCTCCGCGGTAATCGCGGGCATCTCCACCCGGGTACGGCGGTAGACCACGCAGACGTTGGCCCCCAGCCTCTTGGCCACCCGGGCCGAATCCATGGCGGTGTTGCCGCCGCCCACCACCACCACGTCCCTGCCCACTTCCACGGACTTGCCGCTGTTCACCAGCTTCAGGAAGTCGACGCCGGTGTAAACGCCCCGGGCCTCTTCTCCGGGGACGCCGATGGGCACGCCCAATTGCGCCCCCACTCCCATAAAAACGGCGTCATAGAACTGGGTCAACTGATCCATGGGGATATTGACGCCCACCTTGGCGTTACACTCCAAATCGATCCCCAGGCGCAGGATGGCCTCGATCTCCCGGGTCAGGACCTCCTGGGGGAGGCGGTAGGAGGGAATGCCGTAGCGCATCATGCCCCCGGGCTCACCCTTGGCTTCGAAAATCTTGACCTGAAAGCCCCGCTTGGCCAGGTGAAAAGCGCAGGACAGGCCCGCGGGCCCGGAGCCGATGACCGCCACCTTCTCTTTTCTTTTGGGGATGAGTTTTTTATGCTCCAGGTGCTTTTCCAGGCCGTAGTCGCCCACCGCCCGCTCCGCGCTGTTGATGGCCAGGGGATAGTCGAAATCCCGGCGGTTGCAGCCCCCCTCGCAGGGGTGGGGGCAGACCCGGCCGCAGGTGGCGGGGAGCGGATTGCTGCGGGTCAGGACGTGCCAGGCCTCGTCAAAGTCCTGCTTGTCCGCCAGCAGGCGCAGAAAGCCGCGGATGTCGTTGTTGATGGGGCAGCTATGGCTGCACGGCGGGGTCTGCATGATATTCAGAGGTTTCATGGTGCGCCAGGAGCCCGTTTTATAGGGCACCACGTTGCGCAGATCGACCGCTAAACCTAAGGGCAGCTTATTCATTACAGGTTAAACCTCTCTATGTTCTGATTGGCGATTTCCTGGATTTCCGCCACTTCCTTGACGGGCACGCCTTTCTTGAACAGATGCCTATACCGTCCCTGGAGCCGGAGGTAGTCCTCCACCGGCTTTTTCTCCTGGATCTTCAGGACATTGGCAACCTTGCCATTGATGATCTCGTAGACCGGGAAAAGGCCGGTGGCCTTGGCCAGGCGGCAGATCGCGACGGTCAGGTCGCCGGTGTGGCCCCAGCCCAAGGGGCAGGGGGCCAGGATATGCAGGTATTTGGGGCCGTTAATCAGCAATGCGGTCTTCACTTTGCGCTGCAGGTCCCGGAAATCATCCACCGTGGCCGTGGCCACGTAAGGGATGCCGTGGTCCGCGGCGATGAGGGGCAGGTTCTTTTTGCGGGTGGTATTGCCCATGGGGGTGGTGGTGGTCTTGGCGCCGAAGGGAGTGAAACTGGAGCGCTGCACCCCGGTATTCATGTAGGCTTCGTTGTCGTAGCAGACGTAGAGCACATTGTGGCCCCGCTCGAACATGCCGCTGATGCTTTGAAAGCCGATATCCGCGGTGCCGCCGTCCCCGCCCTGGGCGATGATGTTCACCGGCCCCTTCTTCAGGGCCTTGTACGCGGCTTCCACCCCGGAGGCCACCGCCGAAATGTTCTCAAAGAGGCTGTGCAGAAAAGGGATGCGCCAGGAAGGGTCGGGGTAGGGGGAGCTGAAGATTTCCAGGCAGCCCGTGGCCACGCAGGCGATGGTGTTTTCCCCGGCGGCGTCGGCCACGAGGCGCGCGGCCAGGGCCTGGCCGCAGCCGCCGCAGGCCCGGTGGCCGCTGGCGAACAGGTCCTTTTTTTCCACTTTATAAAGGTCTTCCGAGCTTGCAGTAATCATTACAGGTCCCTCGCGGCGATGATGTCTGGGTTCAGACCCAGGAACTCCAGTTCCACCGGCTCGTGCTCCACCATCTCCACCGCGGTGCGCAGATCGTTGATGGAGATGTTGCGGCCGCCCAGGCCGGAGACGAAGCAACTGATCTTCCGGTCCTTCTTCTCCGTGCGGGGGAAGGACCAGCGCACGTCGCTGCCCAGGATGCCGCCCCGGCCCAGGGAGATGGATTTTTCAATGACCAGGAGGTTCATCTTGTCTTTGAGAACCCGGTAGACCTCCTTCCGGGGGAAGGGCCGGTAGGAGCAGATCTGCAGCAGCCCCACCTTCTTGCCTTCGGTCTCCAGCTGGTCGATGAGGTCCTTGATGGTCCCGGCCACGGAGCCCATGGTGATGATGACGATGTCCGCGTCTTCGATTTTATAGGTCTTGAGCAGGCCGCCGCTTTGCCGGCCGAACTTCTTGGCGAAATCCTCGCTCACCTGTTTGATGACCTTCTCCGACTTCTCCAGGGCCCGGTGCAGGATGTAGCGCACCTCCATGTAGAAGCGGGGGTCGGCGTACAGCCCGATGCCCCGGGGCCACCGGGGATCGACGATGTTCTGGGGCTTAAAGGGCGGCAGGAATGCGTCCACTTCCTTCTGCTCCGGGATATCCACGGGCTCGAAGGCGTGGGTGAGGATGAAGCCGTCCATGCAGACCATCACCGGCAAGTGCATCTGTTCGGCAATCTTAAAGGCCTGCATGTGCAGGTCCGCGGCCTCCTGGTTGTCTTCGGCGTGGAGCTGAATCCAGCCCGCGTCCCTGACGGTCATGGAATCCTGCTGGTCGTTCCAGATGTTCAGGGGCGCGGAGATGGCCCGGTTGGCGCAGGTGAGGACAATGGGGAGCCGCATGCCGGCGATGCAGTAGATGACTTCGTTCATCAGCAGCAGCCCCTGGGAAGTGGTGGTGGTATAGGCCCTGGCCCCTGCGGCGCTGGCGCCCAGGACCACCGAAGCCGCGGAGAATTCGCTCTCCACGTTAATAAATTCGGCGTCCAGCTTGCCTTCCCCCACCAGGCGCGCCAGGTCTTCGACGATGTGGGTCTGGGGGGTGATGGGATAGGCGGAAATGACGTTGGGGCGGCACATGGCCACCACCTGGGAAACCGCGTGGGATCCTTCCAGATATTTCAGCATGGCTATTCCCTGCGCTTCTGAATGATTTCGTGGGCCCGCTCCAGCGCGGCCACGTTGTTTTCGCCGACTTTCCCCGGAAACCGCTCCATAATGGCTTCCTGGACCGCGTCCAGGCTGACCAGGCCGGTGATGGAGCAGAACGCGCCGATCATGATGGCGTTGGGGATGGGTTTGCCCACGATCTCCAGGGCGATTTCCGTGGCCGGAATGGTCTCCACCGTGGCCGTGGTCTTAATCCGCAGCTCTTCCGGCTTTTTCTCGGCGTTAATCAGCACCAGGCCGCCTTTCTTCAGGCCGTCCAACACCGGCACGGTATCGATCAGGTACTGGTCCTGGACTATCAGATAGTCGGGCTCCCGCACCTCTTCCCGGGTGCGGATCTTCTTGTCGTCGATGCGGACAAAGGCCTGCACCGGCGCGCCCACCCGTTCCGCGCCGAAAGAAGGGAAGGCCTGGGCGAATTTCCCGTCACGGAACGCGGCGTTGGCCAAGAGCTCGGCCGCGGCCACGTTTCCCTGCCCCCCCCGTCCGTGGATTCTGATCTCAATCATCCGTCCGTCTCCCGTGTTTTTCAGGGGCAGCCTTTGGCGCTGCCCAGATGTGGCGCACAGGCTTTCCAGCCTGTGCGGAAATTTTAGTAGGCGCAGGCTTTAGCCTGCGCCTGGACAGGCGAGACGCCTGCGCCACTTTTGAAGCGAATTAGAACCAGAAGCCGGGGGAAAACATCATTTCCAACCTGGCAAAATTCGAGAGGAATACTTTAACTGGCAGATTAGCAGGCGGGCTAAGTCCTGAAAATCAGATAAATTCTGATTTTTTTGTCCAAATTTTTCTTACAAGGGTACATTTGCGGCAGGCAGGGCTGTAGGGGCATAACTTGCTATGCCCCTCAGACCATGTTCGCTTTTGCAGGCAACAAATCCTAAAGACCGGCGTGCATCGGCGGCTAATATTTAACCGGCCGGTTTGTTGCAAGGCAATATGAATTTGAGACCTCTGCGAAAGTCCTCTTATTTGTCATTCTGAGGGAGCGGAGCGACCGAAGAATCTAGTGTTAGGGACGTCTAGATTCTTCGCTTCGCTCAGAATGACATAAAAAGGGCCTTTCGCAGAGGTCTCAATTTGGTATCAGACCCCCTGGGGCACAGCAAGCTGTGCCCCTACAATACAAAAAAAGGGCGAAAAGCTCGCCTTTTCGCCCGCTCGTTTATTTCCTGTTGTTCTTTGCTACAGACTTATTCTTTTTTGGTAGCTGCGGGAATCTCCTCCGCGGAGGCCAGCGCCGCCTTGAGGAACTCCCGGTTCAGGCGGGCGATATTGCTGATGGAGATGCCCTTGGGACACTCCATTTCGCACTCTTTGTGGTTGGTGCAGTTGCCGAAGCCGGCCGCGTCCATCTGCGCCAGCATGGCCAAGGCCCGCTTGGCGGCTTCGGGGCGGCCGTGGGGCAGCAGCGCCAACTGGGAGATCTTGGCGCTGGTGAACAGCATGGCCGCGGCATTGGGACAGGCGGCGATACAGGCGCCGCAGCCGATGCAGGCCGCGGCGTCCATGGCCAGGTCGGCCTTATCCTTGGGTACGGGTAGCGAATTGGCCTCCGGGGCCTGGCCGGTGTTCACGGAGATGAAGCCGCCCGCGGCGATGATCTGGTCCAGGGCGCTCCGGTCCACCACCAGGTCTTTGACCACCGGCAGGGCCCTGGCCCGGAAAGGCTCGATGTAAACCGTGTCGCCGTCCTGAAAATGGCGCATGTGCAACTGGCACAGGGTGGTTTCCTTCTGCGGCCCGTGTGGGCGGCCGTTGACCACCGAGCCGCACATGCCACAGATGCCTTCCCGGCAGTCGTGATCGAAGGCGATGGGTTCCTTGCCTTCCAGGGTGAGCCGCTCGTTGACGATGTCCAGCATCTCCAGGAAGGAGGCGTCCGTGGAAATATTTTCGGCCTTGTAGGTTTCCAGGCGGCCCGGGGCCTTCGGCCCCTGCTGCCGCCAGACCTTCAGGGTGAGATTGATCGACTTGCTGCTCACTTGTAACTCCTCGTGGCTAATTTGACGAATTCGAAATTCAGGGGCTCCTTGTTAAAGATGGGCTCCTTGCCTTCGCCGGCGTATTCCCAGACGGCCACGTGGGCCATGTTGACATCGTCCCGCAGGGCTTCGTGATCCTCGGTCTGGAAGGCCTCGTTGAAATGGCAGCCGCAGGATTCCCGGCGGGCCAGGGCGTCGAGCAACAGGATGTCGGCGAATTCCAGGAAGTCCGCCACCCGCCCGGCGTTTTCCAGGCTCTGGTTGAGGTCGGTATGGGAACCGGGCACCGTGACGTTCTCCCAAAATTCCGCCTTGACGTCCGCCACCAGTTTCCGGGCCTTGGTCAGGCCCTCGTCGGTGCGGCCCATGCCGCAGTATTCCCACATGACATGGCCCAGGTCCCGGTGGAAATCCTGGACCGTGCGCTTGCCCTTGATGCTGAGCAGCTTTTTGACCTTGGCCACCACTTCGGCTTCCGACTCTTTGAAAGCCTCATGACTTTCCGTTACTTCGGCAAACTTGGTGCCGGCCAGATAACCGTTGATGGTGTTGGGAATGACGAAGTAGCCGTCAGCCAGGCCCTGCATCAGGGCGCTGGCCCCCAGGCGGTTGGCGCCGTGGTCGGAGAAGTTGGCCTCGCCCAGCACGAACAGGCCGGGGATGGTGCTCATCAGGTTGTAATCCACCCAGAGGCCGCCCATAGCGTAATGGGAGGCCGGATAGATCATCATCGGCGTGGTGTAGGGGTCTTCGGCCACGATCCTTTCGTACATCTGGAAGAGGTTGCCGTACCGGGCCTCGATCTCCGCCTGGCCCAGGCGCTGGATGGCGTCCCGGAAATCGAGATAGACCGCCCGGCCCGTGGGGCCGACCCCCTTGCCCTCGTCACACATGCGCTTGGCGGCCCGGGACGAAATGTCCCGGGGGGCCAGATTCCCGAAGCTGGGGTAAATCCGCTCCAGGTAGTAATCCCGCTCGTCTTCGGGGATGTCTTCCGGACGCCGCTTATCGCCCGCCTTCTTGGGCACCCAGACCCGGCCGTCGTTGCGCAGGCTTTCGCTCATCAGGGTGAGCTTGGACTGATAGTCGCCGTGCACCGGGATGCAGGTGGGATGAATCTGGGTGAAGCAGGGGTTGGCGAAACCCGCGCCCTTCTTATAACACCGGTAGGCCGCGGTGACGTTGCAGCCCATGCCGTTGGTGGACAGATAGAAGACGTTGCCGTAGCCTCCGGTGGCCAGGACCACCGCGTGGGCCGTATGCCGCTCGATCTCCCCGGTGATCAGGTTCCGGACCACGATGCCCCGGGCCTGGCCGTCCACCACCACCAGGTCCAGCATCTCCCGGCGGGGGAACATCTTGACCTGCCCTCGGGCCACCTGGCGCATCAAGGCGCTATAGGCCCCGAGGAGGAGCTGCTGGCCGGTCTGGCCCCGGGCGTAAAAGGTCCGGGAGACCTGGGCGCCGCCGAAGGAGCGGTTGGCCAACAACCCGCCATATTCCCGGGCGAAGGGGATGCCCTGGGCCACACAATGGTCGATGATCAGGTTGGACACCTGGGCCAGACGGTAGACATTGGCTTCCCGGGCCCGGAAGTCGCCCCCCTTGATGGTGTCATAGAACAGCCGCCAGATGCTGTCGCTGTCATTGGGATAATTCTTGGCGGCATTGATGCCGCCCTGGGCCGCGATGCTGTGGGCCCGGCGGGGGCTATCCTGAATGCAAAAAGTCTTGACGTTGTAGCCCAACTCCGCCAGGGACGCGGAAGCAGAACCGCCGGCCAGGCCGGTGCCCACGACGATGATCTCGAATTTTCTCTTGTTGGACGGGTTGACCAGCTTCAGGTCGAAGCGATGTCTGTCCCACTTCGTTTCCAGGGGTCCGCCCGGAATCTTGGCATCAAGTTGCAACATCTAAAAACCTCCCTATCTCATGGCCAAAATGATCAGCGGCAGCGACCCGAAACCAATCGCCACGATCACGGCAAAGACGATGCTCAACTTTTCAATAAAAGGCATGTACTTGGGATGATTGGCTCCCACCGTCTGAAACGCGCTCCAGAGGCCGTGCCGCACATGAAAGCCCAGGATAATCATGGAGACCAGGTAAATGACCAGGTAGACCGGCTGGGAGAAGACGGCGACGGCGATCTGGAAGATATTCCGGGTCGTCTGGTCCACGATATGGTGGGAAAAGGTGGCCAGGTGCACGCAGATGAAACCCAGGACCAGTAGGCCGGTATACGGCATGGTCTGGGAGCTGAAGGTGCGGCCGCCGCCGCTTTTGTCCACCGCGTATTTGACCGGCCGGGCCGCGCGGTTCTCAAAGAAGAGAACGACCGCAGTGAGGACGTGAATGATCAAGGCCAGGGCCATCAGCACCTCTGCGGCCACCAGCAGCTTGCCCAAGGCGTGGAGGTGCTCGGCGTAGGCCACGAAGGCCGGGCCGCCGCCGTAAATGCTCATGTTGCCCAAAAGATGGGTGGCCAGAAACAGCAGAAAGAGCAGGCCGGTCACGGCCATCAACTGCTTCTTACCGATGGAGGTGCTAAGTGTCCGGAGCACCCAAGTCATTTGTCTCTCCCTTCTTCTCCCGCGCCTTGTCCTTGAAAAAGGAGAAGCAGCCGGGGATTCACCGCCAGATGCCGCCTATTTCCCCCGGGCCGGGGCTTAGATGACCATCTGTGGGCTGGCGCGAGGACCCCGGCAAGGATGAAATGCAGGATTGGCATGATTAAGTGATTAATGCTGAAAAATTTATTAAAGACCTTAACCCGCCCGGAGAAAATTTAAGAAGGAAAACACCTATCTTGACACCGGCAGGTCTAACCTAAAAATCATATAACCTTTGATTTTTTTGTCAAATTTTTCTGATAATGGATTTACATCTTCAGCTCATCCCGGGTGCGGGCCACGGCCGCTGCGGACTGCCGTAGCAGGGCTTCTTCCGAGGGCGTCAGCTTCAGGGTGAGAATCTTCTCAATCCCCCTGGCGCCCAAGACTACGGGCACGCCGAAGAACAGGTCGTTGAGCCCGAATTCCCCGGTGAGATAAGCCGAAACCGGGACCACCCTTTTCTGGTCCTTGATGATGGCTTCCGCCATCTGCACGGCCGCGGCCGCGGGGGCATAATATGCGGAGCCGGTCTTCAACAGGGCCACGATCTCGCCGCCGCCCTTGCGGGTCCGCTCCACCAGGCCGGCGATCTTTTTCCTGGAAAGCAGGTTCGTCAGGGGCACCCCGGAGACGTTGGTGGCGCTCACCACCGGCACCATGTCGTCCCCATGCCCCCCCAGGACCATGGCCTGGATTTCTTCCACCGCCACCTTCAATTCCATGGCGATGAAGCTGCGGTACCGGGCGGTATCCAGGATCCCGGCCATGCCCATGACCCGCTTCGACGGGAAGCCGCTGACCTTGTAGGCCACGTAGCACATGGCGTCCAGGGGATTGGCCACGACAATGATAAAGGCCTTGGGGGATTTTTCCACCACCCGCCGGGTGACCTCGGACACGATTTTCTTGTTGGTGTTGATCAGATCATCCCGGCTCATGCCCGGTTTGCGGGCGATCCCCGCGGTGATGATGGCGATGTCCGAATTGCGGGTGGCCTCATAATCATTGGCACCCACCACCTCGACGTTAAAGCCGAAGATGGGCCGGGCCTCCATGAGGTCCAGGGCCTTGCCCTGGGGCATGCCCTCCACCACGTCCACCAGCACTATATCTGCCAATTCCCGGGCCGCGGCCCAATGGGCGCAGGTGGCGCCGACATTGCCGGCCCCGACGATGGTAATCTTAGGACGGCTCATATATTCTCCTCCATACTAAATGGTTTGATGCGATAGCCCTGCAATAGTGAGCAGTGAGCAGTAAAAACCAAGACTCCTATGCAGTTTGACTCTAAATAGTGATCAGTGGTCTGCAGTCAGCAAATAAATCTGTCATTCAAGGGTGTTATCAACCTTGAACTTTAAACCTTGAACTTTTTTTAACTGCTCACTGCTCCCCGCTTACTGCTCACTGCTCTCACCCCACCAGGGCCGCCACCTTCTGGGCCGCGTCCCGCATGTCCGTGGCCACGGTGAAGGTCAGGCCGGAGTGGTTCAGGATCTCCCGGCCCTGTTCCACGTTGGTCCCCTCCAGGCGCACGATGATGGGCACCTTGACGTCCACCGTCTTCACCGCCTCCACCACGCCGTGGGCCAGGACGTCGCAGCGCAGAATCCCGCCGAAGATGTTGATGAGCACGCCCTTGACGTTGGGGTCCCCCAGGATGATGCGGAAGCCGTTGGCCACCATCTCGGCGCTGGCGCCGCCGCCCACGTCCAGGAAATTGGCGGGCTCCGCGCCCGCGGCCTTGATCAGGTCCATGGTGGCCATGGCCAGGCCCGCGCCGTTGACCATGGCGCCCACGTTGCCGGTGAGGCGGATATAGTTCAGGTGGTGCTTCCGGGCCTCAAACTCCAGGGGGTCCATCTCCGAGGGGTCTTCCAGCGCGGCCAGGTCGTGGTGGCGGAACATGGCGCTGTCGTCGAAATTGAGCTTGGCGTCCAGGGCCAACAGCGTCCCCGCCTTGGTGATCACCAGGGGGTTGATCTCCGCCAGGGAGCAGTCCAGGGCGATGAACAACTTGTACAGGTTCTCGATGAAGCTCACCGCGGGCCTGAGCAGGTGCGCGGAAAGGCCCACGCCGAAGGCCAGGTTCCGGGCCTGGAAGGGCATCAGGCCCGCGGCCGGGTCCACGGCCTCCTTGATGATCAGCTCCGGGGTCTTAGCCGCCACCTCTTCGATCTCCATGCCGCCGGCGGCGCTCATCATGATCACGGGCTTGCCCAGGCTGCGGTCCACCACGATGCCGAGATAGAGTTCTTTCTCGATCTCCTGGGCCTGCTCCACCAGGACCTGGTTGACCACCTTGCCTTCGGGGCCGGTCTGGGGGGTGACCAGCGTCATCTCCAGGATCTGGTCCGCCAGGCGCTCCACCTCCTCGGGGGTGGCGCCGGTCTTGATGCCGCCGCCCTTGCCCCGGCCGCCCGCGTGGATCTGGGCCTTGACCACAAAGGGGCCGTTGGGCAATTCCTCGGCCACCTGGCGGGCTTCACGGTTGGTGTCGGCCACCGCTCCTTCAGGCACCGGCACCTGAAATTTCTTCAGCAATTCTTTGGCCTGATATTCATGAATCTTCATGGAAGGTCCTTTTCCACCTTAAAGAACTTTTAAAGAGCAGTTGCCTTAAGGCGCTACAAGTCATTTCAAAACCTGCTTCCGGAGTCAATTTTCATAAACCAGAATAAGGTTAACGAGGAACGAATTCCCCCCCTTTGAAAAAGGGGGTAGGGGGGATTTATAAGCGCCTGAAAATCCCCCTAAATCCCCCTTTCCAAAGGGGGACTTAAAAGCAATCCCCCCAACCTTTTGCTGGTTGATAATATATGTGTGGCCTGATTGGGTTTTGAAATAGGTTCTAATAAGTAAAGATGCGAATTTTCGTCGGCGCCTGCATATAACTGTCGAGCTTATCTTGCAGTTTCTTACGCTCCGGATTATGCAGCCAGTTCTCCCAGTCCTCCAGGGACTCCCAGTTGCTGATCACCAGATAATGATTGGGGTCATCCACGGCATGCAGGGTTTCGCCAGAAATGTATCCCAGCTGCTGCATGGCCATCACCCTCAAGTTCCGCAGCAGCCGGATCATCTCGCCGACGTGCTCCCCTTTGATATCTCGTTCCAACAAAACCTTGACCATATTCTCCTCCTTTACGGAGTTTGCCTCTTACTAAACCCATATAAG
>JAKAKP010000110.1 GCA_021813445.1 Deltaproteobacteria bacterium | reverse complement strand
TTGTTATTGTCCTTAATGATTTGGGGGAGGGGGCCAGGGGCTCGTAGCCTCTGCCCCCTCCCCCAAACCCCCGCCCCCAACCCCTTATATTTTTTTCTGGCCGGGGAATTCGGGGCCAACGGCCCAGACCTTCCCCGTCCGCCAATAAAGGGGGTTGGGAGGGGAGTTTGAGGGGAGGGCGGGGGACCTGTGGTCCCCCGGCCTTCCCCTCAAATACTACTCCAAATCCGTATGCCGGGAAAGCATTTCTCCCTGGTCGTGGCCCAGGCGGCGCTGATACAGGAGGAGGACCACGGCTTCCAGGAAGAGGAAGGTGGCCTGCTCAAAGAGGCTGCCGGGGCATTGGAGGGAGTTGGGTTCGTGGGCCAGGGTCAGTTTGGTGGTGCCGGGAATGAGGATGGTCACCTGGGCTTCCCGGCCGATGGTGGAGTCCGGACAGGCGGTAAGGGCCAGGGTGCGGGCCCCCACATCATTGGCTCGGCGCTGGATTTCCCGGGGCTGGGCCGTCTCACCCGAACCGGACATGGAGATCAGCAGGTCTCCGGGTTGGAGGCGGGGGGTGATGGTTTCCCCCACCATATAAACGGTGAAGCCCAGGTGCATCAGCCGCATGAGAAAGCCCCGGAGGATAAAGCCGGAGCGCCCGGTGGCGCAGCCGAAAATGCGGGGCGCGGCCTCTACTTCCTGGATGAGGATCTCGGCCATTGCCGGGGTCAGGCGGGCCAGAAGCCCTTCCAGTTCACCCCGCATCAGGTCCAAGGCCTCGGTGAATTTCATTGCCTGGGGAGACTCCGAAAAATAAGCCTCCCGGCGACCACTCGGAAGGCGCATAACTTACCCTCCCTCCCAGTCTCGGTCCAAACCGGATTTGGATCCAAGCCAGCTAATTTCTGGAGGACCTAAGTTCAAATTAGCACATAGTGCCGCTGATTACCAGGGTTCTGCCAAAGAAAAAAAGCATCGCCACGATTTTTCCGGCCCGGCAGCATTAGTGTCCGGCAAGATATTTGCTCAAAGCAATGCAGTAAAAGTCCTTAATTTCCAAGAAGCAGCCAGTATTGATGGTCATCTTATGGAATTTTCCAGCTTTTACCCTCTCCACCCATGGGGGGAGAGGGGGTTTTTTCTCCAAGTGGCTGCAACTTATACCGGTCCTGGATAAATTGCTGCGGCTGCATTTTTTATTATCAAGTTGCCGCTGCCCGTGCAAAATAGCTGCCGGATACTGCTGGCCCAGTAACCGCTTATTGTCCCGCGTTTATTAAAAAAGCTGGGAAATCCTTTGGCGCAAGCCCGGGGATATCCCGCGGTGGGGGTGGCGCGGCCGCTCGGGGCTGATTATCTTATGACATAATCCCTTGGCCGATGGAATATTTTTTCTACCTCAGAAAGGAAAACAGCGGCCGCGCCTGGCCGATAATCCCCTTCCCACGAAAGGACTGACCATGGGCAGATATGACGAGAGCAAGAAGAGCAGCGGCGCCAAAGGCAAGAAGTTCGGACATGTGGGCCGGGTGGAGGACCCCTATCGCCCGGAAGAAGGACAGGAGGCTTCCATCTGCACCAGTTGCCGCGCCCTCTACCAGAACAAGCGCTGGTTTTTCGACGAGAAGCTGGCCGGACGGTTGGAGGGCACCGCCAAAGTCCGGCAGGTGGTTTGCCCCACCTGCCGCAAAATCAAGGACGCTTACGCCGAAGGGTATTTAACTTTAAGCGGCGATTTCTTCGCGGAACGTAAGCCCGAGATTATCACGCTGCTTAAAAACGAGGCCGCCCGGGTATCGACCCGCAGCGTCATGGACCGGGTGATCAAGATGACTGAGGAAGGCAAAGACCGGTTGGTGGTGGAGACTACCACGGAAAAGCTGGCCCAACGTCTGGGCCGGGCGGTCTACCGGGCCTACAAGGGAGAATTGAACTTCAGCTGGGCCGAACCGAACCGGTTTGTCCGGGTCTATTGGTCCCGGTAAATAAGACGGTTTTCCGTTTTCGGTTTTCGGTTAAAAGATGCGTTCCGGGGGCCTCTGCCCCCGGTTTCTTTTTTTGCAAGGGAAAAGGTTCCATCTGCCGGCTAATCGGTTTGCACCCTTCCTATAACAGAAAACCGTCTTTCTACCGGCTAGCCAGGAATTTAATGAAGGCTTTCAGATAATTGAGGTCAAAGAGATTGCTTCTTTTCCAATCGCTGCTCATGGTCCACAGGGCTTCCGTGGGATTCATGGCGGGGCGCCAGGGACGCTTGGCGGTCATGGCGTCGTAGCTGTCCAGGATGCGCAAAATCCGGGCCCAGGTGTGGATGGACGATAGCTTCAGGCCTGCGGGGTAGCCGGTGCCGTCGCCGTTTTCATGATGCTGCAGCACCATCTGTAAGGCCTCCCAGCGCAGATGGATGAAAGTTTGGACCTGGCGGAAACCGTCCAGGGGATGGCGCCTGATTTCCCACATTTCTTCTTCAGTGAGCTTCCCCTTTTTCTCCAGGATTGCCCGGGGGGTGCGGTTCAAACCGATGTCGTGGACCAGGGCTCCTAACCCGAATCCCCGGACCTTCTCCGGGCTCCAACGCAGGTAACTGGTGAAGGCAATGCCCAGCAAGCAGACATTAAGGCAGTGGGTGAAAAGACGCATATCCTTGTGGCGGGAGAGACCCAGGAAATGCAGGATATTCCTTTGGTCGCTGCCGATCACTTCAAATAGATTATCCACGAGCTGCCGGCCCAGATGCACCTGCTCCCGCGTGCGGGCTTCTTCGTGGGTGAAGAAATTGCCGGCCCAGACATGGGCAGTATCACAAACCAGCGCCCCTTTTTCCAAGTCGTCGAGCGTGTCGTCCGCCAGGGCCTCTTCCAGCTTATGCTGGAGATAGCGCAACACCCGGGCTCCGTCTTTCTGGGACACGTAGACCCAGGGAATCCGCAGGCGCCGCAGTTTCTGGTGCCACTCATCCTCAAAAACCTGACCCCGGTCGCAGCACTTCACAAACTGGGGCATCGTTTGCCCCTTGTGCAGGATCTTCAGGAAGACATCAAATGAGACTTTCTGGCCTACGGTCAAGTTCCGTAAAGGCAGGGGCTCATAGTCCTCTTGTCTTCCCATCTGGGGGGCGAGGGGAATTTCACTGACTTCCAGTGGTCTCTGCAGAATATCAGTCATTGGGTGGCCGCACAACCTGCCAAAAATTTGATAAAGGCTGTCAAATAGTTATGATCGAAAAGTCTGCTTTTTTCCCAACCGCTGCGCAGGATCCAAAGGGCCTCTTTGGGTTCCATGGGGGGGCGCCAGGGCCTCTTGGCGGTCATGGCTTCATAGCTGTCCAGGATGCGCAGGAGACGGCCCCAGGGGTGAATGGCATTGATCTTTAAACCGCTACAGTAACCGGAGCCGTCGCCGTTCTCATGATGCTGCATCACCATTTGCAAGGTCTCCCGGCGCTGATTGACTAAATCCTGCATCATGCGGTAGCCATCGAGGGGATGGCGTTTGATCAGAGCCATTTCCTCAGGGGTGAGCGGCCCCTGCTTTTCCAGGATGGGCCGGGGAGTGTGAATCAGGCCCAGGTCATGGATTAAGGCGCCAAAGCCAAATTCCTGGATATCCTCCCGCTCCCAACCCAGGAAGCCGGTGAAGGCGATTCCCAGGAGACTGACATTGAGGCAGTGGTTATAAAGGAAGTAACTATGCCGCCTGATTTCCATCAAATAAAGAATGTTGTAGTGGTCGCTCTTGATGACCTCCAATAAGGAATCCAGGAATTTCAGGGCCAGGTCAACCTGGGCGCCGGTGCGTCTTTTTTCGCTGGTAAAAAAGTTGAGGATCCACATCTGGGTGGCGTCGCAGACCCGCAGGCTTTTTGCCATTTCGCTCTGGCTGTCATCCGCCAACACCATTTCCAGATTGTGATGCAGATACTGTAGGACCCGATCCATCTCGTCCAGGGAGACATAGACGCAGGGAATCCCGAGCTGGAGCAATTTTTGATACCATTCTTCCTGGAAAACCTCGCCCCGGGCGCAGCTTTTCACCAACAGGGGCTCCTCTGCCCCATTCTTTTTGACTTTCAAATAAACATCAAAGGGGACTTCCCAGCCCGCGGCCAGGTCCCGGACGGGCAAAGCCCCATAGCCCTCCGCCTCTTCCCGGCCCGGAATAATGATGATTTCTCTGGCTTCCAGTGATTGCTGGAGAATGTCAAGCATCGGTGCCCGAAAGAAATTTCTCTATTTTATCCGTGGTTCCTCAGGATGCAGCGCCTGATGTCCGGCTCCCGATAAAAAGGGAACCACGCCGGGATAGCGGTAATGTTAATCCCTTAATACTCTTTCGAGCAACTATTTTATAAAGTTTAGGCTTTTTCTAATAACTTGAACTTTTTCTGGTTATAGAGGTGAAATTAATCTTCAGAACTTCCCTCGTCCCGATCCGGTTCGGCCAATACCAGGTTGACGTGCCGCCGTTTCAGGTCCACATGGGCGACTCTGACTGCCACTTCATCCCCCAGGCGGAAGGAGCGGCGGGTGCGGCGGCCCACCAGGCGCTGTTGGGCCTCCTGGTAGCGGTAATAATCATCGGGCAGGTCCACCAGGCGCACCAGGCCTTCGGCATAGAGTTCCTCCAGGGAGACGAAAAACCCGAAGGCGTTGACCCCGGTGATGCGCCCGGTAAAGGTCTCTCCCACCCGGTGGGCCAGGCAGCGCACCTGCATGCGGGACAGCATCTCCCGCTCGGCCTCGATCCCCAGGCGCTCCCGCTTGGACAGGTGGGTGGCCTGGGCCTCCAGGTCCTCGGGTTTCAGGGAGAAAGGGGGCTTCTTTTTCCCGGCCAGGCGGGCGAGCAGCAGCCGGTGCACCTGCAGGTCCGGGTAGCGGCGGATGGGCGAAGTGAAGTGGGTATACCACTCGGTAGCCAGGCCGTAGTGACCCAGGTTCTCCCCGGCATAGCGGGCCTGTTTCAGGGAGCGGAGCAGCATCAACTGCACCATGGGGGCCAGGGGGGTCTGTTTTACCTCCTCCAGAAATTCCCGGAGCACCCGGGGGTCCCGCCCCGCCTCCTTGGACAGGGAAAAATCCAGGCTCTTTAAAAAGGCCCGGAACGCGGCCATCTTGGCGGGGTCGGGCCGTTCATGCACCCGGAAAAGGGAGGGCTCTCCCAGGTAGGTGGCCACGGCTTCGTTGGCCGCGATCATGAACTCCTCAATGATCTGGTGGGCCGCCAGTTGGTCCACCCGGCGCACGTCCGTGGGCCAGCCCTTCTCATCCAGAACCACCTCCGCCTCCGGAATGCTCATCAAGAGGCTGCCCCGCTCCCCCCGGCGTTCCCGGAGCAGCAGGCAGAGCTCCGCCATCCAGTTGAGCATTTTCAAGAAAGGCCGGTAGTTGTGGCGCAGGTCCCGGTCTTTCCCGGTGAGCAGCCGCTGCACCAGGCGGTAGGTGAGGCGGGCCTGGTTGCGGACCACGGCCCGGGCAAAGCGGTATTTCTTCAGGCGCCCCAGGCGGTCGTACTCCAAAATGACCGCCACCGCCAGGCGGTCGGTATCGGGCCGGAGGCTGCAGATGTCGGTGGACAAACGCTCCGGCAGCATATGCACCGCCCGCTGGGGGAAGTAGATACTGGTGCCCCGCATCCGGGCTTCCTGGTCCATCAGGGAGCCCGGGGTTACATAGTGGCTAACGTCGGCAATGGCCACGTACAGGGTGAAATGCCCCCCCGGCTTCTTCACCACGCAGACGCCGTCGTCAAAGTCCCGGGCGCTCTCCCCGTCGATGGTCACCCAAGGCAGTTGCCGCAGGTCCAGGCGGGAGGCCAGGGTTTTCGGGTCTAACTCCTGGGAAACGGCCCGGGCCTCGGCCAGGACTTCCGGGGGAAACTCGTCCGGCAGGCCGTATTTCAGGATCACCAGCCGGGTCTGGACCGCGGCGTCTTCCACCGCGCCCAGGGTCTCGATGATCTCCCCCTGGGGATTGAGGTGCGCAGTTGGATAATTGCTGACCCGGGCCCGGACCATGTCCCCGGGCTGGGCCCCGGCCAGGCTTTCCGGATTGATGATCAGATTAAAGAGGAACCGCTCTTCTTCGGGCTGCAGATAATAAGTCTCGGCGCTCCGGCAGAGCAGGCCGATAACCTCATGCACCCGGCGTTCCAGGATGCGGATCACCCGGCCTTCCCGGCGGCGGCCCCGGCGGCCTTCGATGCGCACCACCACCCGGTCTCCGTGCCAAGCCTCCTTCAGGTTCACCCCGGTGAGATAAATATCCTGGCCACCGCCCTCCGGAGTGACAAAACCGTAGCCATCGGGGTGGACGGAGATGTCCCCCACCACCAGGTTCATTTTCTCCGCCAGGCCGTAGCGCCCGCCTTTCAGGGAAACCAGGTCCCCCCGGGCCACCAGTTGCTCCACCTTTTGGTCGACCGCACCGGTCTGGGTGGGAGTCAGATTCAGGAGCTGGTGCAACTCCGCCGGCAACAAAGGCCGGGCCGCCTTTTGAAAGGCGATGATAATCTGTTGGTCTCCGGGGGGACGCCGGGGCGGCCGCCGTCTTTTTCTGCCCTTCACTGGTTGCCCTCTCTTTCCTGGTGAGGTCGGCTCATCTGCTTCTCTCTTTAATTACCGGATGGCAGCCAAACAGCCGCGGTTTTGTAGGGGGGCACCTATGTGTGCCCCCTGGACGTCAGCAAAAACGACATCCTTCGATTCCTAACACTCAATCCGGTCATAGAATTAACGCGGTGGCATTTGCCACCGCCCGGGCGGACACATGGGTCCGCCCCTACAATAAATTGCCATCAGATTGTAACTTGGCATTAGTTGGCATTATCTGTCCCCTTCAAGGTGCCATAGCCCTGGAGGTGAAAGGGCGAATGCCAGGTTTGCCCTAACGGCAATCCCCGCCTTAACGCACCAGCCAGGCCAAGGTGGCCACTATCCAGCTGCCTTCATTGGCCAGTTCGCTCAGGGCCGAGCCCCGGCGATTCCGGTCCCAGCCGGCCTCTTTGATGGAATACCAGAGCTGCCCCAGCCGGGTGAGGATGGTAATATGCCCGGTGACCACGGCCACGGGGGAGAGGCCCCGGCCGCCCATCATCATGATTTTATAGGCCAGGGCCAGTTGCGGGATGGCCTTGAAGGCCACGGCCAGGTAGCCCTTGACCATGGGATCGACGATGCCCAGACTGAGGCGGTGGGCCACCAGCAGGGTCAGGGCCAGCCCGGCCGCCACCAGCAGGGTGGTGACGGTGTCGGTGCCGTCCCAGATGTGGGTGCCCCGCCAGAGCATCACCCCCAGGTCGGCCGCCACCATGGCGGTCCAGGCGGCATAAGACCAGATGGTCTGGAGGGTGACCCGGCTGGGCTGATTGGCATGGGCCCGCAAGGCCAGGGCCAGGTTGAGCAGCAAAAACGCGAGCCAGCTCAGAAACCAGCTGATATTCACCCCCTGCATGCTGCTCAGCAGGCGGATGAACTGGCTGCCGCCCCAGACTAAAGTAAAACCGATTTGAATGGCGAACAGGGTATCGGTGGTCAACTGCCGGGTGCGGCTCATTGCCACGGGTGGGGTGGCGGCGGCGTCCCTCGGTGGAAAAAAAGGGAAGACCGCGGCAAACTTGCCAAATATTGCTCTTTTTCTCATCTCCAGCCCGTCTCTATCTCCCCCTGGCAGTCCCCAGGTGGGAGTCAGGTCTCCGCCCGGGGGAAAAACGCGCAGTTGCGGCCCTCTCCGGGGAATTGGTGGAAAATTGAAATTCAGACCATCCCGTTTTTCATGAGACTATAGAATAATTCGCCACCTTTGGCGATAGTGGCGGTGAGCTTTCTGGCGCGGCCCTTGGTTGGAGGAATGGGTCTCCGCCAGGGAAGCGCAGCCTCTTACAACAGCCGGGTAGGGCCGCCCTGCTTTTTGTACTGCCGTCCTGAAAAGTTCCTGAGCGGTAGCCCAGGCTTTCCAGCCTGTGCGGATTACCAGGGCGGGCGAGACGCCCGCACCTACGATTCTTTCTGTACTCGTTCCCAAGTTGTACTTGGGAACGAAAAATCTTGGTCCAAGCTCTGCTTGCACACCTTTGAAGAATTTTTAGGGATTATATCCCGGGACAAAATCTCGCCCGGCAAAGCCTGGGAGCCAGGAGGGGGAAATCTCTTTAAGTTTGTGCTTTACTGAACAATTCGATATACTTTTATTGTTAAAATATGATTTTGGGAAAGGCCACGGCTGGGCATGGCGGATTTGCAGGTAGAATATTTAGACCAACTTACTCCGGCGCGGCGGCAGGAGATCCTGAGCCGCTCCCAGGAGGATGTGAGCCAGGTGCTGGACACGGTGCGCCCCATCCTGGCGGCGCTGCGTGAGCAGGGGGACGAGGAAAACCTGCGGCAGCACGGCCTCCAGCCCGGCCTCAAGATCACTGACCTGGAAGTAACCGCGGCAGAAATCGAGGCCGCACACCGGGCGGTGGACCCCAAGGTCCTGGAGGCTTTGCAAGCGGCGGCGGCCAATATTGAAAAATTTCATCGGGCCCAGTTGGAACGGGATATGTGGGCCGTGGAGCTGCGCCCGGGCCTGCTGGCCGGCCGTCTGCACCGGCCCCTGGACCGGGTGGGCTGCTATATCCCCGGGGGCCTGGCCTCCTATCCTTCCAGCGCCCTGATGAATATCATCCCCGCCAAGGTGGCAGGCGTGCGCGAAATCATCGCCTGCACGCCGCCGGGGGAAGGCCTGGCCCTGAACCCCGCCACCCTGGTGGCCGCGCACCTGGCCGGAGTGCAACGCTTTTTCAAGCTGGGCGGCCCCTGGGCCATCGGCTCCATGGCCTACGGCACCCGGATGGTCCCCCGGGTGGACAAGATCGTGGGCCCGGGCAATAAATACGTTACCGCGGCCAAGCTCCTGGTCTTCGGGCAGGTGGACATCGATTCCCCCGCGGGGCCCAGCGAGGCCTTAATCCTGGCGGACGAAACCGCGGAATCCCGCCTCCTGGCCGCGGACTTCCTGACCCAGGTGGAGCATGATCCGGACGCGGCCGCGGTCCTGGTCACCACGGACGCGGCCAAGGCCCGGAAAGTGGTGGATCTGATTAAGGCCGAACTGCCTCAACTCCCACGCCGGGAGATTTTGGAGGCGGCGCTGGCCGGGTCGTCTGCGGTGCTGGTGGCCCCTGATCTGGACGCGGCTATAGATTTCGCCAATCTCTATGCCGCGGAGCACCTCCAGGTCATGACCCGGGACCCCCTGTCGCTTTTGCCCCGCATCCGCCACGCGGGCTCCATCTTCCTGGGCCCTTATGCGCCGGTGCCCGTGGGGGATTACGCCTCCGGCACCAACCACGTGTTGCCCACGGGGGGCTGCGCCCGCATGTTCTCCGGGCTGTCGGTGGATGACTTCATCAAGAAGCCCACTTTCCAGCATCTGTCCCGGGAAGCCCTGGCTTCCTTGAAGGACACGGTGATCACCCTGGCGGAGGCCGAGGGCCTGCCGCTGCACGCCCGGGCGGTGGCCGAGAGGTTTAGGTATACTTGAGTAATGGGGTAGGGAGCCCTGACTCCAAACCCCGATCCCTTTGAGGGATAAAGCCCTGTAGGACTATAGCCATGAAAGCCCAAAAATCCACGGTCGTGTTGTCCGCCATGGAGCTCAGCGACGTCCAGAACCACGTCAGCCCCCGGAGCATCGATATAGATAAGGTGGGGGTCAAGAATATTTCCTACCCCATCGTGGTCCTGGACAAATTCAAGGGCACCCAGCACACGGTGGCCCGCATCAACATGTACGTCAATCTGCCCCACCGCCACAAAGGCACCCATATGAGCCGCTTCATCGAGATCCTCAGCGAATACCGCCGGGAGATCAGCCTGAAGAAAATCGGGGCCATCCTGGAGGAGACCCGCCGCCGCCTCAACGCCCAATCCGCGCACATCGAGATGACCTTCCCCTATTTCATCGACAAAGAAGCGCCGGTGACCAAGGCCCGGGGCCTGATGGAGTACATCTGCACCTTCACGGGGGCATTAGATGGGGAAGGCAGCCTGGATCTGGTGGTGGGGATCACCGTGCCCATCACCACCCTATGCCCCTGCTCCAAGGAGATCAGCAAGGCGGGAGCCCATAACCAGCGGGGGGAAGTACGGATTCAGGTGCGCTACAAAAAATTCTTCTGGATTGAAGACCTGATCCGCCTGGCGGAGGAATGCGCCTCCTGCGAGGTCTATGCCCTGCTGAAGCGCCAGGACGAGAAGTTCGTCACCGAAAAGGCCTACACCAACCCTATGTTCGTGGAGGACGTGGTCCGGGAGATCGCCCACCGCTTAAGCCAAAACGACAACTTCACCTGGTACGCGGTGGAATCGGAAAACTTCGAATCCATCCACAACCACTCCGCCTACGCCTACATCGAATCGAAAAGGAAGTGACCATCGGTCAGTGGTCAGTGATCAGTCGCTCCTGAGCTGTTAGCTATCCCGGAGATCATGTAAATGCTGGTGGGGCGGGCGTCCCCGCCCGCCCGCATTAGCGCAGGCGAGACGCCTGCGCCACCAATTTAAACTCTCTCTTTTTGCGTCTTTTCTTTGCACCTTGGCGTCTTTGCGTGAGACCGGTCTTTTTTCTGCTCACTGCTCACTGCTCACTACCTTCACCTTCACCCGCCAGAACTCCTGCGGCGGTTTCTTCTCCCAAGGGCGATGGATGTTGATAATGATGTCGGTTTGGCCCTGGGCCACAGCCTCCCATTCATAGAAAAGCTGGCCGAAGTCCCCGGCCCGGGGAGGTTTCCGGGGTTCGGGGGCCAGCTTCTTTTGGGACGCCAGTTTGAGAACCGCAGCATTGAAAATCGGGGGCTTAACGCTGTAGCCGCCGGATGCAGGGTTGCGCAGATAAAGGAGCAGCTTTTGCCCCGCCTGCAGGGTGATAGTGCTGCCCCGGTCTTTCTCCTGGAGGACCACCGGGGCCAGGGCCGCCTGGGCCGCGGTCAAAAAGAGCACAGCCACCAAACCCAGCGGGATGAAGGAGGCCCAGATGCCTTTCATGCTCTCCACCTCCTTACCTGAACCTGTTAAAACCCTGTCTTAGGTTGAAAATATGTCCAAAATCAGCAGAGATGCCGGGAATGGAAGTATTAAAGTCCCCCTTTCCTAAAGGGGGATTTAGGGGATTATCAGACGCTTATATAATCCCCCCTGCCTCCCTTTAGAAAAGGGGGGAGAATTCTGATCTTCCCTCACTTAGCCCCGGCGGCCCCAGCCACTCCACCTTGCCGCTTGCCAGATCATAGAGTGCGCCGATGACTTTGACCTTCCCGGCCTTCACCAGGTCCCGGATGATCCGGCTTTTGGCGAACATATCGGCCATGGCCTGATAGATATTGGTCTTGACCGCGGCCGCCACCAGCGCCGCGCCGCTTAAGCCCGGATGCGCCGCCCGGGCCTGCGCCACCGCGGGCTTGATCTTGGCAGCCAGGGCCGGCAGGCTGCCGTGGAGCTGGGCGTCTTCCACCACTGCGGTCACCGCCCCGCATTTAGTGTGGCCCAGAACCACCAGCACCGGCGTGCCCAGGTGGTCCCCGGCATATTCCAGGGACGCGACTTCGTCCTCGCCAGCCACGTTTCCCGCCACCCGCACCACAAAGAGGTCCCCCACCCCCTGGTCAAAAATCAGCTCCACCGGGGCCCGGGAATCGGAGCAGGAGAGGATGGCGGCAAAGGGGGTCTGGCCTTTGGTCGCGGTCTGCACCCGCCGGGCCTTATCCTGGTGGGGATGTTTCAGCTTGCCCGCCGCGAAGTGGGCATTGCCCTCCTGGAGCATCTTTAAGGCCGCGTCCGAAGACACGCCGGGACCGGGGCCGGATGATAGAGCGGGAACAGTCAGGATCAACGACATTATCAGGGATAGCAGCAGCATGTTTAGTCTTTTCACTCTCTTTCATCCTTCACAAAAATTATCGGGGGCCGGGCGCCTGCTTGGTAACGGTGGCCCGGGGCCGCCCTGTTTCTTATTTGTCATTCTGAGGGAGCGCAGCGACCGAAGAATCTAGCGTTGGGGAGGTCGAGATTCACTCCGCGGTGCTCCGTTCAGAATGACAGTGAAAGACATTCACAGAGGCCACAGCTTCCAAGTTGGTGGGGGGCGTCCCTGCCCCGCCTTGAGAGGTTGGCGGGCGGGGACGCCCGCCCCACTGCACGGAGGCCCGCCCCACCGGTTTTTTATAATTATAGGCAAGCCCAATGGCTCATGAATAACCGTTTGGGAACCAGAATGGTTCATTCTTTGTAACCGAAAACCGAAGACCAAAAACCGAAAACGGTCTTTAAGACGCGCCCGGCGCCTCTCTAGATTTTTCAAGAGCTCGGAGGGGCTGCAGGAGCGCCTTTTTTTGCCTCTTCTTCGCCTTTCATCAGCTCTTTGGCCAGTTCCATCATCTGCCGCAGTTTTTTATCCACCTTGTCATTGACCGTATCCGGCTCCCAGGAGCCGTCTGCCTGGCGCTGGCCCGCAGGCACGCCGATGAAGAGTTCCAGAGCCTCATCAATATGACCTATGGCCCAGACATGGAACTGGCCGGCCTGGACCGCGTCCACCACTTCCTTCTTCAGCATCAGGTCCTGGACATTGGCCTTGGGGATGACCACTCCCTGGGTGCCGTCCAGGCCGCGAGCCTTGCAGACTTTATAGAAACCTTCGATCTTCCAGTTGACACCGCCGATGGGCTGGGACTCGCCCCGCTGGCTGACGGAGCCGGTGATGGCGATGTTTTGGGCCAGGGGCATGTCGGCCAGGGCCGAAAGCAGGGCCAGGAGCTCCGCGCCGGAAGCGCTGTCCCCTTCCACCATGCCGTAGCTCTGTTCGAAACAGAGGCTGGCGGACAGGGTCAGGGGCTTATCCTGGGCAAAGTGGCTCTTCAGGTACCCGGCCAGGATCATCACCCCTTTGTTGTGGATATTGCCGGCCATCTGGGCTTCCCGGTCAATGGCCACCACGCCTTCCTTACCCAGGGCGATGGTGGCAGTGATGCGGCTGGGACGCCCGAACGCGTGGTCGCCCAGGGCGTAGACGGAGAGGCCGTTGACCTGGCCCACCACCTTGCCGCTGGTCTCGATGAAGAGCATGCCTTCGTCGATGAATTCCTGCATCTTCTCTTCCGGCAAATCGGAGCGGTAGATCTTCTCCTGGATGGCCTTTTCCACGTCAGTGCCGAAGATCACCTCGTGGGTGTTGCTCTTGGCCCAGTAATTGGCCTCCTTCAAAGTGTCCAGGACTTCCTTCAATTGCAGGGTGAGCTTTTCCTTGTGCCCGGCCAATTCTCCGGCATATTCCAGGAGACGGGCCATGCCGGTTTTGTGCACCGGCATGAGCTTTTCCTCGTGGATATAGCCGGCCACAGCCTCGCAAAACTTCTGGATATGGTCCTGGGTCTTCTTCATTTCCCAATCGAAATGGGCCTTGATCTTGAAGAGCTTGTGGAAATCCTCATCATAGGCATAGAGAATCTGGTACACATAGGGATCGCCGATGAGGACCACTTTGACCTGCAAGGGAATGGGCTGGGGCTGCAGGGAGCGGGTGGAAATCACGCCGAGCTGCTCCGCCAGGTCCTCGATCTTGATCTGCCGGTCTTTGAGGCAGCGTTTCATAGCCTCATAGGAAAAATACCAGCGCAGCAGGTCCATGGCCTCCAGGATGAGGTAGCCGCCATTGGCCCGGTGCAGGGCGCCGGAACGGATGAGGGAAAAGTCAGTGACCAGGGCCCCGAATTGGGCGCGGCGCTCCACTGCGCCGAAGAGGTTGGGATAGGTGGGATTATTCTCCATTATCACCGGCGCGCCCTTGGTGCCGGAGTGGTCCACAAAGACGTTCACCTGGTATTGGACGAAACTGGGCTCCGGCGTGGGGAAAGGAAAAGGCCCCTGGGCTCCCGGCCGCCGCTTCAGGTCCTCGATATTTTTCAGGATATCGTCCTGCACTTCTTGGAAGTAATCCGTCACCAAGGTGAGATCCCGGTATTTTTCCTTCATTTCCTGGATGAGGTGCCCCACCACATAGAGGGCCACATCCTGATCCAGCTTCTTCTCCATTTCCTGGAATTCTTTTTCCATTTTCCGGATCTTGCGGATGACTTCATTCATTTCGTTATGCAGGGCGCCGGACTTCTGGCGGAGGGCTTCCCGCTCCTCATCGTTGAGGGCTTTGAGGTCCTCCTCGCTCATGGGTTTGCCCTCTTTGCCGGGGAAGATCATCAAGCCGGTTTGGGAGATGTTGAGGATGAAACCCTCTTTGGTGGCCTTTTCGTCCAACTGCTGGAGCATGGCGTTGCGATCCTGGGCAAAGCGCTGCACCAGGGCTTCCCGGCGCTGGGAGTAGTCCTCGCTTTCAAACACCTCCGGAATCTGCACCTTCAGGGTGGAGATCAAGTCCTCCATGTCACCCTTGAGGGACCGGCCTTTGCCCGGGGGCAGGGCCAAGGCCTTGGGTTTCTCCGGATCCTTGAAATTATAGACATAAATATAGTCCGGAGGCGCCGGCTCAGACGCGGCCAGCTCCGCCACGTAGGCCTTGATCATTTCCGTTTTTCCGGCCCGGGGGGGTCCGGCCACAAAGATATTGTATTCCGGGTCCTTGACTCCGAGGCCGAACTCCAGGGCATGCCTGGCCCGATCCTGACCCACCACCTTTTCTTTGGAGGGAGTCAGATCCATGGTGCTTTCAAACCCCAGGCTGTCAGGGTCGCAGACAGCGCGCAGGCTTTCCGGTTTCAGTTCCCAGCGGTTAGGTGACATGGTTCCTCCTCTGATACAGCTGCCGCAAGAGATAGCTAGTGGTGATAGTGGTTCCCCTTGATCAATCCTTGCAGACGGGTTAAAGGACACACCCGGGGATCATGGAACCCCGGGCCTTCTATCTGAATGGTATTATGCTCCAAGCCGAAGCGGTGGCGCAACAATTCCTCCAGCTCCCAAGTGAGGCAGTCCCGGTCTTCGCGGTTATGGATACCCACATGAACACTGAGGGCGTAAATCCCGGAGGCAATGGTCCAGATGTGCAGATCGTGGACCTTCTCCACCAGGGGATGCTCTTCCAGGGCCGCGGTCACCTCCAGCGGATCGATATGCCGGGGTGCAGCCTCCATGAGGATATCCGTGGCCTCCCGGACCAGTTGCCAGCTACCGATGATAATCATCACCCCGATGACCGCGCCGGCTACCGGATCAAACCAGTACCAGCCTTTCAGCAGGATGGCGGCGCCCGCGGCCACCGCGGCCACTGAGCCCAGGGAGTCCGCGGCCAGATGGAGAAACGCGGAGCGGAGATTGATCCCGTGCTCCCGGCTGGGATAGAGGATGACCACCCCCAGGAGATTGATCAAGAGCCCCAGGCTGGCGATGATCAGCATGGGCACGGTGTTGATCGCAGGCGGCTGAGAAATTCTCTCGTAGGCCTCGTAAAAGATATACGCGGACATGACCCAGAGGGCCACGCCGTTGAGCAGGGCCACCAGGATTTCCAGCCGGTGGTAGCCGTAGGTCTTCTGGGAGGTGGGCGGCCTGAGGGTCCATTTTAAGGCCAGAAAGCTCAGACCCAGGGCCGCGACATCGCTGAACATATGGCCCGCGTCCGCCAACAGAGCCAGGCTGTTGGTGAGGAACCCTCCCACCAGTTCCACGACGAAAAAGACGAATTGGGTCCAGAAGGCCAGGGACAGACGCCAGGAACTGCTCTCAAAACGGTGCGCATGTGCCTGGAGAGAGTGATTATCGTTCATGCCTTTTCCATTTGGATATCCAGAATCCGGTAGGTCCTGGGGCCCCGGGGGGTCTGAATCTGCACGGATTCGCCCAGGCTGCGTCCCAGCAGAGCCCGCCCCAGAGGCGAGGTCAGGGATAATTGCCCCTGGCCCACATCGGCCTCCACCGCGCTCACCAGGAGGAATTCCTGCTCCCGGCCATCCCGGAGGTTAAAAATGCGCACCCGGGAATTAAACCGCACCTTGTTGGGGGGAAGATTGCTGCCCACCAACACTTCGGCGTTGGCCAGAATCTGCTGCAATTGTCTGATCCGCTTCTCCAACCGCTGCCGTTGGGCGATGGCGGCTTGAAAATCCTGGTTCTTCTCCAGGCGTCCTTCTTGCGCAGCCTCCATTATTTCCCGGACGATCTGGGGGCGCTCCACGCGGCTGAGAATCTCCAATTCCCTGATGATTTTCTCATAGCCGACCCGGGTTAGAAGGATCTTTTCCATAAACAGCCGCGGTTTTTTCCTTTTTTCTTCCTAAGTCTCGAAATAATTGGTAATTTTTTGCTGATCTCCGTAGTTTTTTACCCCAAAAGGCCGAAGGGGTCAATTATCAAACATCAGAGCAGCCGGATCACTTGCGAACAAAACCGGGTTGCGATTTTTGGGGGCGCAGCCACTAATGCACCCATCCCCAGACAGACCCGGGGGTAGGCCCCTTCAGCATATTATTTAAGCACCACCGTTATCTAAAACAAGGCCGCGCGTCCTAAAGAGGAAAATCCATTGCTGGTGCGATTGCCGGGTCTGGTGCTGAAGTCTCCCTGGCACCCCTGCCGGCTGCGGCCCGGAGAGAGAGTGCTCACGGTGCGGGCCCGGACCGCTTTCCCTCCCGGCCATCCCACCACCCGCCTCTGCCTGGAACTGCTGGGCCAAACCCCTCTGGCCGGAAAGCGTCTCCTGGACGTGGGCTGCGGTTCGGGAATTTTGGCCCTGGCCGGGGCCGCGGCGGGCGCGGGTCTGTGCCTGGGGGTGGACCTCTCCAGGCAGGCAGTGCTTCTCACCCGGGAAAACGCCCGGAGCAATGACCTGGCCGCCGCGGTCCAGGTGGTCCGGGGCTCCAGCGACTGCCTGCGGGGGGCCTTCCAGGTGGTGGTGGCCAATCTTCCGGCCGCGGTGCAGTTGGGGAAAGTGGAAGAATTCAGCCGGCTGACAGCGCCGGAGGGGACCTTGATCCTTTCCGGCTTCCGGGACACCCAGGAGGAGCCCTTGCAGCAGCTCTATGAAGCCGCGGGCTGGAGTCTCAGCCAGCGCCGCACCCGGGATGAATGGTCCATCGAACTCCCCCCGGAAAAGAGCTTTACCTGGGTGGCCTGGCGGTTACAGAGAAAGTGAGCAGTGAGCAGTGAGCAGGAAAGAACCGAACAGATTTCAAGTTCCCTAATAAAGTGAACATAAAATCCCGCCTGGAGAGCTGAATGAGGCCAGTTAGGTCCCCCTTTGAAAAAGGGGGATTTATGGGGATTTCAGGCGCTTATAAATCCCCCCTAACCCCCCTTTTGCAAAGGGGGGTTAGAAAGAGCCGTCTTTCCGGAGGCCCCCTTTTTTCGCAGCATTTCCTCATGGGCCTTTGGCCCACCCATAAATTATGAAAAGTTACCGGCAGTTAACCTTGAACTTTGGACTTTTCAGGCCGATAGCCTTTTCTTTTTCATCCTGCTCACTACTTACCGCTCACTCCTCCGGCTTGGCGGTAACGACTGCGGTTTGCCAGAGGCTCTGCTGCCTGGTGTCGGCTTGGCGGTGTTCGCAGGGTTCGAAACCGCAGACGGGGCAGATGGGCCTGGCGCAAGGGTCCACGTGGATGAGGATATCCGCGCTCTTGCCGAAATGGTCCTGAAAGATCTTCTCCAGCTCCTTGACCTCCCGGTGGCCTTCCTCCAGGGAGAGGTCCCTGGGGAGAATCAGGTGGAAATCCAGGTGGACGATATCCCCGGAGCGCCGGGCCCGGAGCTGGTGCACGTCGATCCAGATGCTTTTGCGGTGCTTCTGGAGGATGGCGGAAATCTCTGCCAGCAGCCGGGGATCGGAGGTGTCCATCAACCCGGCGGCAGCTTGAAACACCAGTCTGGTGCCAGTAACCACAATATTGAGCCCCACCAGGCAGGCCACCGCCCCGTCCAGCCAGAGCCAACCGGTCCACAGCACCAATGCCAGTCCCAGCAACACTCCCCCGGTGGTATAGACATCGGTCAAGATATGTTTGCCATCGGCAACGAGCACTAAGGAATTGGTGCGTCTGCCCATCATTACCAGCCCGGCCCCCAAGAGCAGGTTGGCGAGATTGACCCCCACCAGGATTAGCAGCCCCCCGCCCAGATGCGGCAGGGTATGCGGCTGGAAGATCCGCGGCCAGGCCTGATAAAAGATGCCGCAGGCCGCAAAGATGATGAGCGCGCCTTCAAACCCTGCGGAAAAGAACTCCACCTTGCCGTGGCCATACGGATGGCTGGGGTCCGGGCTCCTGGCCGCAAAGATGACGCTCCCCAGGGCAAAGGAGGAGGCCACCACATTGATGATGGACTCCAGGGCGTCGGAAAGAATGGCCGCGGAATCCGTCAGCCAATAGGCATAGAACTTCAGGGCCATCAACCCGGAGCTCAGTAATACCGATATGGAGATGGCCAGGAGCCGCTGCTTGAAATTGGAGGTGGCTTTGAGGTTCATATACCTGTTTAAAGCACCATCACTTCCCGGGGGGTAATGGTGAGCCATTCCACCCCCTCGGGGGTGATGCGCCCGGTGTCCTCCAGGCCGATCATACCGATCTCCGGCAGGAAGATCTTGGGTTCAAAGGCCAGGACCATGTCCGGGGCCAGGGGATAGGGGAAACGGGCGGTGAGCAAGGGGAACTCATCCGCCTCCAGCCCCAGGCCGTGGCCCAGAAAACTGACCCGGTCCGGGCCCCGGCCCATGAAATAGTCCTCATAGCCCCGCTCCCTGACTTCCTGCCAGAGGCGTTGATAGATGTCCCCGGCCATGACTCCGGGGCGGGCCAGTTCGGTAAAGAGCCGGTAGAGTTCCTCGATCACCCGGAACGCGTCCCAGGCCCGGGGCGGCATGGATTCCAGGGCATACATGCGGGTCTGGTCCACCACGTAACCGTTGAAGCAGCCGAATAGGTCGATGCTGATGGGCTCTCCGGGGGCCAGTTTCTTATTACCAGCTCCCTGGGGAAACGCGGGAGAAAAACCCGGGCCGCCGCTGGGGGTATCGGTATAAGCGGCCTGAACCCCGGAGACGCCGGAGAGGACGTGGCCATAGAACAATTCCAGGTTCCAGGTGCGGATTCTCACCAACCCCTGGTGTCCCAGGAGCCGCAGGCGGTATTCCAGGTTGGCGGCCACTTCCATTTCGCTGACCCCGGGCTGCAGCAGCCGTGGAGCATCCGTGAGGGCCTGGTCTAGATTTTTGGCGGCCCGGCGCAGCTGCTCGATTTCGTAGGCGCTCTTGAGCATCCGTTGCCGGCGGATCACCGGGGAAACATCCTTTGAGGTCCTTTGGGGAAACAATTTCTGAAAACGCTGGAAGAAAGCCACGGGCATCACGTCCAGCTCCAACCCCAGGGGCCCTGCAGCCGCGAAGCCGCTCTGGGCTAGCAGGAGCGGCAGCTCTTTCAGATCCCCGTAAAAAGCCAGGGGCCAGGGCGGCGCCGCTTCCTGCAGGCGGTATTGGGGCCGGCGCACCAGGAGGAGCGGCTCTACCCCCGGGCTGACGGCCAGCCAGCCGTCCGCCAGGGTGCCGGTGTAATAGTACAGGTCCGCAGTCTGGCGGATCAGCGCCAGGGCCAGGCCTTCCCGGGCCAGCCCTGCTTGCAGGGCCGCCACCCGGGCGGTGATTTCGGCAGCAGGTACAGGATCCATCATTCCTCGGCTCGATAGATAATCACATCCAATTGTTCTGCGCCTTGGGCCCCGAGCACCAGGACCTTTTCAATGTCCGCAGTGCGGCTGGGGCCGGTGAGCCAGGTGGTCAGGCCGGTTTCCTCCCGGGCCGCCATTTCCAGGGCTTGGGGCAAAGTTAGATGGTCGTAATCCGGGGGCACCAGGACAATCTGCCGGCGCACCCGGAAAGGCAGCCAGGTGGCAGGGCTCGCGCCTCCAGGCAGGATGACGCTGCCGGTCTCGGAGATGGCCCCCAAGGCCACAATGACTGCGGTATCTCCCTCCGGCGCCCAGACCTGGCCCCCGAAGGCCGTTTTCACCCCTATTTTTTCCAGTTCCGGGGCCGCCTGGCGCAGCCAGGGATGCTCCTGCAGCCACAAAGTCCCCGAGGCCTGCCCGGCCAAGTACCGGGCCAGGGCCGCGGGTCCCCGGATTTTCTGCAAGGAACTTCCCGCCTCCCGGAGGCGGGTTGAGAGACTGGGGAGCAGGCCTGGGGCCGTCAATGCGGAGGGGCCCTCCCCGCCCTGCTCTCCCCGGGAAGCTCGCTGGGGGGACGAAGCAGGGGCTGACGGCCTAGGCTGGGCGGACTCTTGTCCCCCTCTCCCGCAGCGCATCTGATAAAAGCTCTTTGGGGCCAGCGCCATGGTAAGGGGGGGCTTTTGCGGCAGCAGCCGCAAAAGCCCTTCGCTGCCCCGATAGAGCCGGGGCCAACCGAGCCAGAGGCCGGCCAACCGGGAAAGGGTCCGGACCCGGCGGAATTTGGGACTGCGGCGGCGCAACTGAAGAATCTTGGCGGTCAAGGGAATGGCCGCGGGGCAGATCTCCTGGCAGGCCCCGCATTGGGTGCAGAGATCGGCAATGTCCCCCACGGGGGCCAGGTAAGGAGCCAGGAGAATGCCGATGGCTCCGGGATAGACCCGTCCGTAGAGGTGGGCCGCGCCTTGCTGAAAGACGGGGCAGGCATTAAGGCAGGCCCCGCAGCGGAGACAGTGGAGTGCGTCTTTAAGCTCCTCCTTGGCCCATAGCCGCCGCCGGCCATTATCCAGAATCACCAGATAAAAGGCCTGGCGGCCCTGGGGGTGGGGCTTGAGGCCGCGGATAATGTGGACCAAAGCGGTAAGACGCTGGCCCGTGGCGCTGGCCGGGAGCAGGCGCAGGAACACCTCCAGGTCGCCCAGGGCCGGAATGATCTTTTCCAGGCCCATCAAGGCCAGATGCACCGGGGGCACATTGGCGGTGAGGCGCAGGTTGCTTTCGTTTTCCACCATGACCAGGGCGCCTTCCGCAGCCGCGGCGAAATTCACGCCAGTGATGCCCATCTGGGCCTCATAAAAGGAAGGACGCAGGTACTCCCGGGCTTGCCGGGTCAGGGCCTCCGGCTCCACGGGCACAGATGCACCCAGGTGCTCCCGAAAGATGGCGGCGATCTGGTGGCGGTCCAGGTGCAGGGCCGGGGCGGTGAGGTGAGCCGGGGCCTGGCCGGCCAACTGGACGATGAATTCCCCCAGGTCGGTCTCCCGGACCCGGAGGCCTGCAGCCGTGAGATGCGGGTTCAGGCCGATTTCTTCGGTGGTCATGGACTTGGATTTGACCACCGCTTTGACCCCGTGCTTTCTGGCCACCTGGAGGATGAGGTCCCGGGCCTCCCGGGCGTCATGGGCCCAGAACACCTGGCCTCCCCAGCCTTGCACCTGCTCCTGGAGGCGTCCCAGAAATTCATCGAGGCGGGATAAGACCTCGGCCTTCACCCCCTGGGCCTGGCGCCGCCATTCTTCCCAATGGGGGTAGCCTTGCAGCAGACGCGCCCTGTTCTCCAGGGCACGGTGAGTGGCGGCTCTAATGGCCTGGCGGGACACGGTTGCTCCTGTGAAGGCTGGGCGGGGGGGGAGCTAGCCGCGGCTCAGGATGATACCTGGCTTCCCGGCCCGCACCTCCCCTCAAACACCTCTAAAGGGAATCGCCTGCTGGATTTTGGCAACAAGGAATTATCAGCCTTATTTTTTTTGGTCGGCTGCCATGGTCTGGGCCCACTGCCGCGACCAATCCGGGTTATGGATCTTTTCCGGGGTTTCCAGAGCCATTTTCAGATATTCGTTAATCTGGTCTTCCACCCAGGGATGCTTCTGAAATTCTTGCAGCTCCTGCCGCACCAGCTCCTTAAATTCCTGAGGCAATAGTTCCTCATGAGCCAGGCGGTTTTCCAGATAGGAGATCATGCCTTTCAAGGAGATGAACTGGTTGGTCAGGCCGTGTTCCCGCAAACAGGCCTGCACATCGTCCCGGATGCGGCCCGCGGCAATTTCATGGAGAAAGAGGGTGGGGGACTCCCCGCTGATGATGGAAGAACGGAAATGGCGGAGATAGTAAAAACGTTTGCCGGTGCTCCAGATGGCATCCAGATTTGCCACATTCTGGGGATCCCGGCAATACGCGGTCAGAGCCTCGTGGTAGGGCCGCTCCAGTCGGGAGAGGATTAAGGCATATAGCAAGATCAAATTGATGATAAACATCCCGAAGACCGCGGCTTCCGCCAGGGCCGGGCGGATGCCGCTGGCCCAACTCATTAGCAAATAAAGAAAAATCACAAATAAGATCAACAGGTGGATGAACCCCAGCCGAGAAACCGGCATGCTGGGGTCGCGGCGGTGGCGCAGGAAATACCAGATGAAGAAACACAGAATTACCAGCTGGACATAGGCGATGGACAGGGTATTAATCAGAAAGTTCCACATGCTCTCACCTCGGGGCTCGGTGGAGGGTGGGGCTACCAGCCCTGCCTCTCCACCCGAATGACCGTATTCGTAGTTGTCACGGTATCTCGTAAATCTTGATTTTGGCCCGCTGGCGTTCGTCGCTCAGCCAGGCGGTAAAAATGACCGCACGTTTATGTTCCAGATACTCGGCTTGCAGTTTATTCCGCTCCTTCTGAAACTCTTCCGGGTTGGGGGCCTTCCGGGCCTTAAAGGCCAAGAGGTAATATTTATTCTGGAAGAAGATGGGGTGCGGAGGGTACGGGTCTTTATCGGAAAGTTGAAAAGCCGCGCTGGTCAACATCTCGGCCTGGGGCTGCCGCAAAAAACCCTGGAAGCGGGAGAAAAGGCCGCTATCCTGGAGGGGGAGGCCGGCCTGGGCCGCCACTTTGGTCAGGGGCTCCCCTTGCCGCAGGCGCTCCAACAGCTTGGCCGCTTCTTGGGCGGCCTGGTTTTTGGCCTGCTGCTGGCCCACCGCCTGCTTCACCTGGTCTTTGCACTTATCCAGCGGCGGGACCTGGGCCTCCTGATGCTCCACGCCCTGCAAAATCGCATAACCTACGGTCAGTTCCACCACTTTGCTGTTTTCCCCCGGTTTGAGGGTCAGGGCCACCTGGTTAAAGTTGGGTTGCGCCCCTAACTCCGGCACCGGTCCCACTATGCTGATCAGGGGGGTCTCTCCGAGCCGCACCCCGAACTTTTTGGCGACCTCGGCCATGGGAGTGTTATTCAATTCCCCCCGGGCCTTTTGCGCGGCCTCCAGGGCCAGATGGCGGCTCTTGTCCGCCACCAGGAGCCGGGAAGCCAGGCTGCGGGCCTCGGCTTCCGGCAGCTTATCAGATTTCGTGATGTCCTCCAGCTTGATGAGATGGAATCCCTGGCTGGTCACGGCCAACCCCACCTCTTCCTTCTTCAGAGAAAAGGCCACCTTGTCCCACTCCGGGGGATGTTGACCCCGCTTCACTTCCCCCAGATCGCCACCTTTGGCCTTGCTGGCCGGGTCTTGGGAAAACTGCTGGGCCAGGGGGGCAAAATCAACGCCCATCCTGGCCTGGCGCAACAGAGCCTGGGCCTGGTTCTCAATCTGCCGCTTTTCCGCGGCAGTAGCCTTGGGAGGCACTTTCAACAACAATTCCCGCACCCGGATGACCTGGGGCCGGGTGAATTCATCCGGATGGTCCTTAATGTAATCCGTTACCTCGGCCGGGGTGGGTTGGGCCTTTTGCTCAAAATCGCCGGGGCGGAACAGCAGATATTTCACCCTGGCCCTTTCCGGGATGCGAAACTGGTCCTGGTGCTCCTGGTAATACTTGGCGATCTCGGCGTCGCTGGGGTGCTGCGCCGCCAGAAAACGCTCCGGGTTAACCACCAGGTAACGCACCTCCACGGTCTCCCGGGCCATGCGGAACATCTCCTGCAGCTCTGCGTCCGAGACCTTGGCAAAGGAGGTGATGGTCTGAATAATCTTTTGCAGCAGCAGGCGATGCCGCTCCTGGGCTTCAAAATCTGCGGGGCTCATATGGGAGCGAGCCAATATCATCTGATAGCGGCGGTCGTTAAACTGCCCATTTTCCTGGAAAACGGGGTAACTGCGGATCACCTCCTGCAGCTCGGCGTCGCTCACCCGGATCCCCAGGCGATCCGCGGCTTGTATCAGGAGTGTTTCATCCACCAACCGGTTCAGGGCCTGCTCTTTGAGGCGCATGGCCTTCATGGTTTCCTCGGTCAGTTCCCCCTTGGACATCTCCTGGTATTGCCGCACCAAATCATTAAGCTGTTTGTTATAGGCGGTGAGCAGGATGGGGGTGCCGTTGACCGAAGCCACTTCCTGAAAGCGCGGGGAACTGAGGCCGCCCACGCCCCAAAAAATAAAGACGATGGCGATGGCGCCGATGGCCAGGGCGATAAACCAGGAACGGGAATATTTGCGTATCCACTTCAACATAAAACTATCTGCCGCCTTCCTTGAGTAACTTCTTGGCCTCCTGGCCCTCCGGGCTCTTGGGATAAGCCTGGGCCAGCTTTTTCAAGGTACCCTGATAAAGTTTGGCCTGGTTATCGGCCTTATAGGCCAGAGCCTGTTGTTTTAAAGCCGCGGGGGCCAGGTTGCTCTTGGGGTGCTGGGTTACCAGTTTGTTGAATTCCAGGGCCGCGTCTCTATGTTTGCCCTCATGGACATAACTATAGGCCAGGTAGAAGCGGGCATCCGCGGCTTTCGGCCCATGGGGCTGACTCTTCAGGTACTGCTGGAATTTATCCCGGGCCGGGGCGTATTTCTTTTTCTGATAGAGGCGGTAAGCCTCCACATAGAGCTTTTCCCCGCTCGCCGCGGGAGCCGGCGGGTAACCGGGGGGAGGGGCTATCTCCCGGGGGCTGCGTGGGGCCGTAGAGCGAGCTCTGGGGGGGGCGGTATAGCCCTGGGCTTCCTTTGCCGCCAGGCGGTCCTCCAACTGCTGCACCCGGGCCTCCAAGGCCTGGACCCGCTGGTTCAGATCCGGCGGCGGAGGCGGCGGTGCCGTGGGCGTGGGCTGGGCCGCGGCGGCCTCCTCGCCCGCGGGGGGAGGAGTCACCGCTTTGCTCCGGGCCGGATAGTAGGCATAAGTGTTACAGGCCGCCATGGAAAGGACTATCGCCAGCACCAACAGATACCGCATCCCGCTTGCTTGCCGCATCTTTTCTCCCTCCCGGGGGGCCCTGCCCCCCCGCTCTGCCGTTACCCCGTCTATGACATCTAGTTAATTACGCTGGCCTTTCCCCAATCTCATCAGTCAATTTAAATATTTTATCTTATTATCATTTTGCCCTGCTTGTCAAGGATGGCGGACTTTACCATCTCACGGCACATGCAGAGAAAAATCTCTATATAAATTTGATAAGGGATTTTTGGTTATTGATAGAGGACATTTGCTCAGGAGCCATTGGCCCGCCCGTAATTTATGAAAATATTGGTGGGGCGGGCCTCCGTGCCCGCCGAGCGTCTGGCGGGCAGGGACGCCCGCCCCACCCATTCCCTCTTTTGGGAGAAGCTAAAGAAAGGTGGGCAGTGCCCACCCTACAGAAAAACTTTTCGGAACAGCTTTTCATGGGCCATTGGCCCACCCGCAAAGCATGAAAAGAATCGTAGCGCGGGCGTCTCGCCCGCCCGATAATCTGCACAGGCTGGGAAGCCTGTGCTCCCGCGTGTAACTTTACAGGAGCAGAAGGCGAGGGTTCGGAGAGCAGATGATGAGACGCGCCTTAAGAACGCCTGAGTCGATTCTTATTGGGAATGCTCGGCCATCACGACCCGGTAGAGGGCCAGGCCCACCAGGAAATCGGCCAGCAGGATGGCGCTGTCGGGGAGGGTGATGAGGAGCAGCCAGCCGAAAAAATTGGTCTGGGGCAGGACCTCCATCTTGCCCGCCAGGGTGGCGCTTAGAGAAAAATCGGTCATCATGATGATCCCCAGAAACGCCATAAAACTGTTAAGGAGCAAGCCCAGGATGGCCGTGGCGCGGCTCAGGAACAAGAGGCTCACCACCACCAGGTCCACCGCCGCGAAGAGGTTGGGCCAGATATATGTCGGACCCTGCCAGGGAGGATGGATCCGCAGGTGCAGCAGGGCCGAGCCCAGGGCCAGGGCCATCAGGGCCGCCCACAGCGGGTGTCGGTAAACCGGCATAGCCCTCCTAAAATTTGATACTGTACCCCAGCAGAAAGATCAGGGCGATGGCCAGGCCGTGAAGGATGAACCAGCCCGGCTTCGGAAAGAGTACATACTGGATATACCTGATCAATCTCTCAGCCTCTAAAGAAGATGGCGGTCAGCCGCCCCGCGGCGTATATCAGGGAAAAACCCAGAAAATGCACCAGCCACCAGCGGAAAGAAAGAAATTGCCAGCCATGACTCATCTTCATCTTTTTTCCCCTTTTTTTTAAAAGATAGGCAGAAAAATCCGGGTTGCAACCCTCGCGGTAAATGCGGCCTCATTCTTTGGCAATTTTTTATCCCGACATATCAGTAAGTTAGCCGCTATTGCCTCCAGGGCTCGTTAGAGGTAAGATGCAATAAAAAGACCAAACTGCAGGGGCACGGCAAGCTGCGCCCCGACGACTGAGGAATCACCCATGGCCCCATCAGAATTTGTCCATCTCCACGTGCATACCGCTTACAGCCTGTTGGACGGGGCCATGCGGGTGCCGGATCTCCTGGCCCGGGCCGCGGCCCTGGAGATGCCGGCGGTGGCCATCACCGACCACGGCTCCCTTTACGGGGTGCTGGATTTCTACCAAAAGGCCAAGGCCGCGGGCATCAAACCCCTGTTGGGCTGCGAGGTCTATGTCGCCCCGGGCAGCCGCCATGACCGCAAGGCGGGCAAAGGCGACAACCATCACCTGGTGCTCCTGGCCATGGACCGCCAGGGTTACCGGAACCTCATCCAGTTGGTCACCAAGGCCCACCTGGAGGGCTTTTACTACCGGCCCCGGGTGGATAAAGAACTGCTCCAGGAATTTAACGGCGGCCTGATCGCCCTCTCTTCCTGCCTCCACGGGGAGGTGGCCCGGCATCTGTCGGCCGATAATCCCAAGGGGGCGGAAGCCGCGGCCCGGGAGTACGCCGCCATCTTCCCGGATCGGTTCTACCTGGAGGCCCAGGCCAACAATCTCCCGGAACAGCTCAAGGTCAACGCGGCCCTGCTGGAGTTGGGCCCGCGCTGGGGCCTGCCCCTGGTGGCCACCAATGACTGCCATTATCTCAAGCCGGAGGACGCCCGGGCCCATGACGTGTTGTTGTGCATCCAGACCGGCAAGACCGTAAATTCCGCGGGCCGCATGCAGTTCAGCACGGACCAGCTCTATTTCAAGACGCCCGCGGAGATGGCCCAGGCCCTGCCCTACCCGGCGCTGTTGGCCGCGTCCGGGGAGATCGCCTCCCGCTGCGACGTCACCCTGGATTTGGGCGAGCTCCATTTTCCCATCTATCCCGCCACCCAAGGGGAGCCCGTGGAGGACCTCCTGGCCCGGAAGGCCCGGGCCGGTCTGGAAGCCCGGCTGCAGGCCCAGTCCCATCCCGCCCGGCGCACGCCGGAGGAATACCGGCAGCGCCTGGAATATGAATTGGGAGTACTGGTGAAGATGGGCTTTGCCGGGTACTTCCTGGTGATGGCGGACATCGTCAGCCAGGCCCGGAGCCGCCACATTCCGGTGGGGCCGGGCCGGGGCTCCGCGGCCGGCAGCCTGGTAGCCTACTCCTTAAGCATCACCGACCTGGACCCCCTGGCCTACGGCCTCATCTTCGAGCGCTTCCTCAACCCGGAGCGGGTCAGCCCTCCTGATATTGACGTGGACTTCTGCTTCGAACGCCGGGGGGAGATCATCGATTACGTCATCAACACCTATGGCCGGGAAAAAGTGGCCCACATCACCACCTTTGGCAGCATGAAGACCCGCCAGGTCATCCGGGACGTGGGCCGGGCCCTGGAGGTCCCCTATGCCGAAGTGGACAAAATCGCCAAACTGGTGCCGGAAGTCCTGAACATCACCCTGGAGGAATCTCTGCAGATGGAGCCCCGCCTCCGGGAGCTCCGGGATTCCAACCCTGCGGTCAAGGAAATCCTGACCATCGCCGCCACCCTGGAGGGCCTGCCCCGCCACGCCTCCACCCACGCCTCCGCGGTGGTCATCGGCGACCGCCCCCTGGTGGAGCGCCTGCCCATCTATAAGGGCACCAAGGGTGAACTGGTCACCCAGTTCGATATGAAAGGGGTGGAGAAAGTTGGCCTGGTGAAGTTCGATTTCCTGGGCCTGCGCACCCTGACGGTCATCACCCAGGCGGTGCGGTTGATCCGGCGCAACCATCTCCCCGATTTCGACATCCGCACCATTCCCCTGGATGATCCCGCGGTCTTCGCCCTGCTCCAATCCGGCAACGCCTCCGGGGTCTTCCAGTTGGAAAGTGCGGGCATGCGGGCCCTGATGGTGCGCCTGCGGCCTTCCACCTTTGAGGACATCATCGCCCTGGTGGCCCTGTACCGCCCGGGGCCCATGGAAAGCGGCATGCACGACGATTACGTGCGCCGCAAGCACGGCCAGGAGCCGGTCACCTATCTGCTGCCGCAGTTGGAGCCCATTCTCCACGAAACCTACGGCATCATCCTCTACCAGGAACAGGTGATGCAGATCGCCGCCGCGGTTTCCGGCTATTCCCTGGCCGAGGCGGATATCCTGCGCCGGGCCATGGGCAAAAAGGACCCCGCGGTCTTCGCCGCCCAGCGGGAGCGGTTCGTCTCCGGCGCCAAGGGCAAGGACATCCCCAAGGACAAGGCCACGGCTTTATTTAATCTCATTGAGAAATTTGCGGGTTACGGCTTCAATAAATCCCACAGCGCCGCGTACGCCCTCATCGCCTACCAGACCGCATACCTCAAGGCCCACTATCCCCTGGAATTCCTGGCTGCGCTGTTGAACAGCGAAATCAATGCCACCACCTCTCTGGCCAAGCACATCATGGAGGCCCGGGAGCAAGGGATCGAGCTGCTGCCGCCGGACATCAACAAGAGCGACCGGGATTTCACCGTGGAAGACGGCAAGGTCCGCTTCGGCCTCGCAGGAGTGAAAAACGTGGGTGCGGGCGCCATCGTGGATATTATTGAGGCAAGAAAATCCGGACCCTTCACTGGCTTATGGGACCTGTTGGAAAGGATCAGCCTTTCCCGGGTGAATAAAAAGGTCATGGAGGCCCTGATCCAGGCCGGGGCCTTTGATTCGGTGCTGCCCCAGCGGGCCCGGCTCCTGGCGGGGCTGGAAGGGGCGTTGGACAAGGCCCAGAACCTCAAGCGCCTCCAGGCCACCAAGCAGATGTCCATGTTCGGCGGCCCCGCGGCCAACGGCGACGGCGACTGGCTGCCGGAGGTGGAGGAATGGGAGGAATCCGTCAAGCTGGCCCGGGAAAAAGAGGCCCTGGGGGTTTATTTGACCGGCCATCCCCTGGACGCATATCGAAGCCTTCTAAAATCCCTGGTCAAGGTCACCACGGGGGATTTGGCGGATCTGGCCGATTCCCAGGAAGTGGCTTTAGGGGTGGTCATCACCCAATTGAAGGAAAAAGTCAGCAAGAAAGGCGGCCGCATGGCCATCCTCACCGTGGAAGACCTGGCCGGGTCCGTGGATGCCCTGGTCTTTGGCGAACTCTATGACCGGGTGGCCCTCCTGATCCACCAGCCCAGCCTGGCCCTGTGGCTTAAGGGCACGGTGGTCCAGGAGGAAAAAGGCCCCAAGCTGGTGGCCCAGGAGATCACCACCCTGGACGCGGCCCTGCCCCGCTGGCCGGAAAAGCTCGACCTGCGCCTGCAAGCCGCCGGCGCCACCAAAGAACAACTCCTGGCCCTCAAAGACATCCTGGCCCGCCACCGGGGGCCGGTGCCCGCGTTCCTGCACCTTTTGGCCCCCAAAGGCCAGGGTGCCATCCTGGCCCTGCCCCCGGAACTGGGCCTCACCCCCTCCCCCCAACTGGCCGAGGAAGTGAACCGTTTTTTGGGCTACCCGGCGCTGAGTCTGTAGGGGGGGCTTCTCTCAATGATTTATTTTCTTTTGTTCCTGGTTCTATGGCTCCCATTGGGCAGTGAGTGTCATGCGGGGGATTTTAAAGTAGCTATAGATATAGGACATACCAGAAATAGTCCGGGAGCCGTCAGTGCCAGGGGAGTGCCTGAATATTACTTTAATAAGAACATCGGCATGCTGCTGCACCAATGCCTCCTGAGGGACAAAAGGTTTAAGAATTCGTTTATAATCAATGAGAAGGGGGATGATATTTCCCTTTGGGCCAGGGCCGCCATCGCCAACAGCCAGGGGGCAGCGTTGTTTCTCTCCATTCATCATGATTCCGTGGAGCCAAAGGATCTGTCTTACTGGCAATACCAGGGAGAAGTATACCCCCATTGCGATAAGTTTACGGGATACTCCATTTTTTATTCGGAAGGAAACAGGAATCCTCTCAACAGTTTAATATTTGCAGTTATCCTCGGCTCAGAGATGTTAAAAAATGGTTTTTGCCCCACTTTACATCATGCCGAAAAATTTACTGGAGGAGATAAAGATTTAATTGATATGACAAGAGGTATTTACAAATATAATAATTTAATAGTCTTAAAAAGTACTGATATGCCTGCAATTCTATTTGAATGTGGCATTATAAAAAATAGGCGTGAAGAATTACTTCTTAGTAATGCCGAATATCAATATAAAATTGCTGATACTATCCTGATGGCAATAAGGAAATATTTTGTTAAAAATTAAGTGTAATTCGAACTGCTGATAAATCATCACTAACAGCCGATGACGCATGGTCCCGTTATGAGGGTGGCGGACTGGCCATATTCTAGGCTTCCACAAATATTTAGAATCTGGCATTTATGATCTTGATGGGGCGGGGGCTGATAAGGTGCGCGGCCTGGAAATGGGATATTGCTAATGGCGGGAGGCGCTGCGCTTTCCCGCCCTGGGGGCTGGCATCAGGGCTGGTTTCTCAAAAAAAAAAGGCAGCCGGAGGCCGCCTTTTGATTACCCGGAAGTCCAGGGACAGGAAGGGGTTAGCAGAGCCCGCTTGCGGCCGCCTGAACCCCGATGTTAACGGTAACCGCCGCGACGGCCGCCCCCAAACCCGCCTTTTTGCTGCGGCCGGGCTTCATTGACCGCCAGGGGGCGCCCATCTAGATTCCGCCCGTTAAACATGGAAATGGCCTTCTGGCCATCCAGTTTGGTCTCCATTTCCACAAAACCGAAGCCCCGGGGTTGGCCCGTGTGCCGGTCGGTAATGATCTTGGCCGAACTCACTGCGCCAGCCTCGGAAAAAAGAGTGCTTAATTGTTCTTCGGTCGTCTCGTGGGACAGATTGCCCACGAACAATTTGATACCCATATTTTCTCCCTGTTGATCCTGGTGGGTCTACCCGTCAGGACCCTTAAATGCCTTCTTCAACCACCCCCGGTATTTCCTCCGCGGGCGGTGCCATGGTTTTACCCTGGCGACGCTTAATTTTTTCGCCGTTCTTTTCTTTGCGAGCCATCTCTTTGGCGCGCTTTTGCCAGCCGTAGCGGCTCCGGGCCAAGTTCTAGCTCCCTGAAAGTCAAAGAGCCGGAACTCCGACGGTCCCGAGACCGCCGGAATTCAGACTATCATGCTCAGTGGCTTAGAGTTTTACTACGTTTTGGGCCTGAGGACCTTTGGGGCCCTGGGTTACTTCGAACTCCACCGCCTGCTCTTCTGCCAGGGTGCGGAAGCCTTCGCCTTGAATCGCGGTGTGATGTACAAACACATCGGGACCGTTTGCGCGCGTAATAAAACCAAAGCCTTTCGAGTCATTAAACCATTTTACCGTACCAGTTTCCTTCATGGTGAAACCTCCAACAAATACTGCAAATATATTCCCGCCAAAAAAGCAGGGCGCACAGCAGTCAGGCAAAAAAAAACCGGCCAGGAATTAGCACCCCTGTCCGATTCTTGTCCAGGACTTGTGGCCCTGCTTTCAGTCTGACATGCTAAACTTGAATTTATATTACAAGAAAATTATTTAATGTCAAGCTAATTAAAAATAATTGGCAGCAAACTCCTGGAGGCTCCCATTAAACCTCTATAAATAAAACCGTATATACTACAAAAGTCACGGAAGTAATCTTTTATGTATTCGTTTAAACGACTTAGACGAAAAAATAAAAATCCATTCAATATATCAAACGCAATTTAAGGAGTGGAAAAGGACGCCTGCTGCTCACTCCTGATGCCCCATTTCCACCTCTTCGATGCTCCCAACCGGGCCGGTTCCAGGTGGTAGCTGCCGCCAGGAATTTTTGGGCCATGGCTTCGGCGCTTGGTTCCCCGGTCATGAGCAGGTCCAGCTGCCGGGCGCAGTGGAGCAGCCGCCCCCACCCTGGGCCTCCCCCCGGAACTGGGCCTCACCCCCTCCCCCCAACTGACCGAGGAAGTGAACCGCTTTTTGGGTTACCCGGCCCTGAGCCTGTAGTGCAAGCCTCAGGGAAACCGGTCCCCTTTCAGAATCAAGGGGATGCAAGGATATTAACGGGGTGCGGCGCCGGAAACCGGCAGCTTAAGCATCTTGGCAGTCCTTCTTTCTCTTTTGCGGACTTTGGCAGGTATGATATAAGCTGATTTAGGGTAATTGCGGTTGGTCCAGAGCCTGTTTCCGGGTCGCAAATTCCTGGACTGGGGCCGCACGCGGTTCCGGGACCCACCAGCTGAAGCCGCAGTTCTCTGCGGTTCGATGCCCGGGTGCCTGCGGTGATCACCTTTGGTCAAAGCCTGGGCGATCCTTTGGTAGAAGCCCGCTGGAACTGGTGCAGGAGCCCATCCGCTTAGAAGGCCTGAGCTGGAGAACTACTGGGTGCCTTATCCTTTAAACCAAACAAGTACCCGCTGCGGCTTAGAAGAAAGGCGAATAATTCTCTTCGTCTGGAGCCTCTGGCTATTGGGGGTGCTGCTGACCCCTGACTTATCCTGGGCCAGCGGCAACGGCGAAGGCCTGGCCAGCAGCCACGCCCTTCTCACCAGCATCAGCGTCAGTATTATTGCGGCCACCGTGTTGGCCTATCTGGCCAATTTGATCAAACAACCCCTGCTGCTGGCCTATATTGCCGCGGGGGCCGCCATCGGCCCGCAATTCGGCCTGGGCCTGGTCCGCAGCCAGGCCAACATCAGCATCATCTCCGAGATGGGGTTGATTCTCCTGCTCTTCATGATCGGCCTGGAGCTTAACCTCAAAAAAATCAAGGAATCCGGCAAATCCCTCATCCTCACCGGCATCCTGCAATTTGTCATCTGCGTGGCCCTGGGCCTGGGATTTTTCCTATTGCTGGGATTTACCATCGGCCCCCCTTATCAATACCGCATCTTCGGGGTCAAAGTGCTGGGCGGGGAGTACGACCTGCTGTATCTGGCCGTCTGCATCTCCTTGAGCAGCACGGCCATCGTCGTCAAATTATTGTACGAAAAGTTCGAGCTGGATACCCTGGCCGGGCGGCTCACCTTGGGAGTCCTGGTCTTCCAGGATATCTGGGCCATTGTCATGCTGAGCATCCAGCCCACCCTGGCCAATCCCCGTTTACTGAGTCTCTTGGAGAACTTCGCTGAAGGGATTCTCCTAGTCCTGATTAGCCTGATTCTCAGTAAATATTTGCTGGGCTACGTCTTTCGGAAGATCGCCAAGCAACCCGAATTAGTCCTGGTGGCTTCCCTGGCCTGGTGCTTTTTGATTTGCGCCCTGGCCAGCTATTTCGAGTTGTCCCTGGAAATGGGGGCGCTGATTGCCGGCGCGGCAATTTCCACTTTCCCTTATAACGCCGAAATCATCGCCAAGATCGTCAGTATCCGCGACTTTTTCATCACCCTCTTCTTTGTGGGGTTGGGAATGACCATTCCCAATCCCCTGCTGAATCTGGGAATGCTGAAACTTGCCGGGATCGCGGCCTTGTTTGTCATCGCCACCCGGTTTTTCTCAGTATATCCGGTTCTTTACCTACTGAAAAACGGCAACCGGGTCAGTCTGCTGACCTCCATCAACCTTTCCCAGATCAGCGAATTCGCCCTGGTGATCACCGCCCTGGGCATTAAATACCACCATATCGTCCCGGATATTCAAACCCTGATCATCTATATCTTTGTGATGACTTCCATATCCTCCACGTACATGATCAAATCCAGCCATGGTCTCCAAACCTGGTTGAGTAAAGCCCTTTCCGGCATCGGCTTCAAAGATCTCCACGGGAGTTATCAGGAGGAGGTCAGCCGTACCCCCAAAGATATTGCCTTGCTGGGCGTTTATCGCATTGCCAGCGCATTCATCAAGGAAATTGAGGCCTTGAATCCGGACCTGTTGCCGCAATTGCTGGTGGTGGACTACAATCCCGTGGTGTATCAAAAATTGCGGGACCTGGGAGTCAAAGTGGTTTACGGGGATATCGGCCACCTGGAGACCCTGCATCATGCCGGTCTCGAAGACGCCAAACTGGTGCTTTCCACCATCCCGGACGATATCCTGGTGGGCACCGATAACCTGAAAATCATCAACCTCGTTAAACACCTCTGCCCCAAGGCGAAGATCGTCCTCACCGCGGAAAGTCCCACTGCCGCCCTCAGGATGTATGAGGAGGGCGCGGACTACGTGCTTCTTCCCAATATGCTGGCGGGCAGCCACCTGGTGCCCATCATGGAAAACCTGTTGCGCCACGGCGGCACCGGCCTCAAAGAAAAGGCGATTCAAGATCTGGCGAAGCGTGCGGAAATTTTGGGATGACCCCGGTTTTTTCACCTCCATCTTGACGGCCACGGGTGGAGGGGGTAGAGCCAGGGATGGCCGGGGCCAGGGTAGGATTTTTTTTACGGCAGCGGAAACCAGAGGAGAAAGACGATGGGAAACTCCACAAACAGATGTTTGATCAGCTTTCTGGCAATAATCATCCTGCTGGCCCTGGGGACGTTTGCCGCAGGCGCCATTAAGCTGATGAAAGGACAGACTGTTTATATCCCCAGCTACTCCAACGTTATCGGTGATCAACCTATTAATTTAACAGCCAATCTCGTTATCCATAATACCGATCGGGCTCATCCGATTACCCTGGTTCGGGTCGATAATTATGACACCAATGGCAAGATGGTGGAAAAATATCTAGCAAAACCCGTGGAACTCAAGCCTTTGGCGGCTAAGCGCATCACCATCAGGGAGCCCAAGAAAGGGGATGAAGGTGCCGGCGCTAATTTTATTGTCCAGTGGAAAGCGGAACATCAGGTTTGTGAGCCCATAATCGAATGCATCATGGCGGGCTCCCTGGGCACCCAGGGACACACTTTCACCTCCCAAGGGCGGGTGATTGCGGAGGACGAATAGAAGTCATTTCAAAACTTAAGCCATTTTGCCTGGGCCGCGGCAACTTAATGTCGAAAAATATAGCCGTGGTCTTTGATCCAGAGCCAATCCAGACGAAAGCCAGTAGTAGAAAACCCCCCTCTCCCCCCTCGCGGGGGGAGAGGGAAAAAGATTGCAATTTCCGTTAGCTGACCGGCAAGGCCGACTATCTTCTGCTAACGGATCTTTACTGGTCCTTACCTAAGCAAATTTCTTGCCGGACCTTACTGCCTCAGGGGAGTTATGAGCCTCACCCTACAGCCTGGCCTCACCCCCAGCCGCTACATGGCCTTGGGAGCGGGGGGCGGAGTCTCCTTCTTGGGGGCCGAGGGCCGCTTACTGGGAACGGGCCGCGGCCGGTCAGACGGCATCGGCTGCAGGTAGCGCATGGAGGCCCAACCGGTGAGGCCGAGGTTCGTCACCCGCACCCGGGCCCAGCTGCCGCTCGTATCCAAGATTTCCACCTGGTCATTGAAATTGAGGCTGGTAATCTGAGGCGCCGCCGTAGTCGGACCCTCCCGGAGGGCCAAGCCGGAAACATTCACAAAGTAAAACGTCGGCGGCGGCGATGGCGGTGGCGACGAGTAATCCACTACCGGCGGGGGCGAGTATGGTTCTGGCTCCACACAAGCAAACAGAGTCAGAGCCAGGGTGCAGAGCGCCACTACGAAAAGCGCATGTCTCGACGTCATGGAAGCCTCCTTACCTATGATCGGTCATTATTGGAGGGAGAGCCCAGGTCCGTTCCCAAGTTCTTGGGTCAGTGTCACCTCGAAGCTCCGGCTGCATTTGTCAAACTACCGGCAGCGCGGATTTTTCACCCACCAGCTCCAGGTTCCATTTCCTCCCGGGTTACCCCTCTCAGCGCGACCCTGCACCTATAAAAGCGAAAAACCTGCTGAAAGTCAATCGCCTTCCTGCCAAATCAGCAGGTCCGGGGGCGCCACAGGGAGTGGGCCCCAACTCTGGAGTGGCCTTCCCGCAGTTACTGCCCTCCGGGGATTTATAAAACCCCTATCCTTGCCTCACTTTTCCGGGGAATTTGCCAAGACTAACATAGGCCGCAATATAATCGCGTATTGTCTCTAAGGCACATACTTTTTCCCGATCGCCAGGCGGGAGCGCCTCAAAGACGTAAAAATGCAAACTGAAGGGCGGGATGCGCCACGCTTCCCAGCCCCTCGTTGTACTGTTCACTTGCCGCCACAGGCCGGGCGGCTTCCATGAACCTCCAGGGTTTACTAAAATTTCTTCATCTGCCCCGGTGGCAGCGGGCCGCCTCGCTCCAGTTTCTTCATCTGACCCGGCGGCATACCCCCACCCTCCTCATATTTCTTCATCTGTCCCGGCGGTGCCGGTGCCCCCCGCCAGCCGGTTTTCTTGCCTTTGGCCCAACCTGGCGGCGAATTGAAGTAAGCCGGGCCGATATTGTAGAAAGGCTGGGGAGGGCCGGCAATCGCGCCCCAGGGTCCGGAAAGGCTGGGCCCCCGGTGCCAGCGGCCTTGCTGGTAGACGTAGTACAGATTGTTATAGCGGAACAGGTCATGGCCCAGCTTCGGAACGTAATAGACGCCGGGGACCTGGGGCACCGGCGCCCACTGGGGCTTCAGATTAGGGGCCCAGGGCGGTACGAACTGGGTCTGGGCCCACACCACCGTTAGCCCCAAGAGCAGAAACACCAGCATCAATATCACAACCTTCGCTAACCATCTCATGGCGTCCTCCTTATGCGGAAATCGTGATGATACGGCAGGTTTGACCACCGCATGCAAAAATTGGTTTTTGGAACCTCTTGCGTGGAAAAATCACCCAAATTTTCTGTTATTGCCTCTGAATCCCATAAGCTAACCAAAAGGCGGGAGGCGCTCCGCTTTCCCGCTACTCTAATTGGGGCGGACACCTGGGTCCGCGCCTTGTATCACCGCTCCAATTGGCCCGGTTCCAGGTGGTAGTTGCCGGCCAGGAAGTTTTGGGCCACGGCTTCGACGCTGGTGTCGCCAGTCATGAGCATGTCCATCTGCCGGGTGAAGTGCAGCAGCCGCCCTAACTGGTCCAGTTTCTCGGCGATTACTGCGGGGGGGTATTTTTGCAGGCGGGCGTCCACCCGGTCGCCTTTGACCTCCACGGTGAAGTCCAGGGCGACGAGGACGAGGGCCAGGGCCCGCACCCGGCGGACGCGGCGGACCTCGTCGGCCGCGCCGCCTTTAAAGGAAAAGGTGATGTAGTTTTTGTTCACCGTGCTCCCGCAGTAGGCGTCCAGGACGCAGTAGTGGTAGCCCACCCGGGAGCTGAAATTCAGGTATTTGTCGGAAATGATGGCGTAGCTGCGTTCCCCGAAGCGCTCCGTCTCTTTGGGGGGGGCCAGGACCTGTTCTCGCATAACGGAGAAAAAGCCGGAAAATTCAATAGGCCGCGGCTCCGTAGTCTGCAAATCTTTGTGGGTCAGGCCCTGGAGCAGGGCCTTGAAGGGCGCGGACGCGATCTGCTCCAGGGTCACTGTGCGGGCCCCTTCTTTGACACCGGTGAGGCCGTTCCCCAGGTCGATGATATAGAGGTCCAGGGGAATAGGGGCCTTGAGCTGCACTGCGCCGCCACCCCGCTCTGACACCAGGTCGCTGATCTGGAACATCTCCGTGTAGGAATATTCGTGCACCAGCCGGCCCAGGTCATGGAGGGAGCGGCAGGCCTCCGGCCGGAAGTCCGGCGACTTGGGGTCCACCAGATGTAAGGGCACAATGTAGTCCGCCACCCCCCGCAGGGTCTGGTACACCGGGGTATCCTTCAGGGTGGATTCCCGGGGCCGCTGCAGGGACAGCAATTCCGGCACCCGGCCTTGATAAACCCGGCCCGTGTAGGCGTCCACCGTTACTTCCTGGCCCGGCGGGATGGCGGTGGTGGCCGTCTTGGCGTCCAGGATGGTGGGCACCCCGAATTCCCGGGCCACCGCGGCCATGTGCCCGGCCACGCTGCCGGAGTCGGTGACGATGGCCTGGGCCTTGGGCATGGCCAGCACGAATTTGGCGGAGGAATGGGGAGCCACCAGCACCGCGCCTTCGGGAAAATTCACCAAATCTTCCTCGCTACGGACATGAAACGCCGGCCCGCAACCCACTCCCGGGAAGGCCACCGCGCCTTTCTCCACCAACAGCGGGTAACCCGGGGCCGGGGGCACGGCCAGGGCCCCTTCCTTCTCCGGGGCCTGAAGGCGCAGGGGCCGGGTTTGCAAGACCAGCAGCCGGCCTTCCGGGTCCAGGGCCCATTCCACATCCTGGGGGGATTGATAATGATTTTCCAGGCGCACGGCGTAGCCGGCCAGGGTGCGGACCTGCTCCGGGGTCAGGCAGGGTGCGTCCTGGTGGGCCGGAGCCACCGGCACTTCTTTCAAACCGCCTTTGGGATTGCACACCAGTTGCACCGGCTTATGGGACACCCTGCTCTCGATAATGCTCAATTCCCGGTCCTTGGCCACCAGGTAGGTATCCGGGGTGATGACTCCGTCCACGGCATAGGGGCCCAGGCCCCAGACCGCGGTGATCACCACCTGGTCCTGGAGAAGATGGAAGGGATGGCGGGAATACATCACCCCGCTGGCCGTGGATTTAACCATGGCCAGGCAGGCCACGCTCATGGCCGCGTCTTCGTCCCGGATGCCCTGGCTGAGGCGGTAGGCGACGGCCCGGGGCGTATACAAGCTGGCAACGATTTTTTTATATGCCTCCGGCACTTCTTTCTCGGAAACATTTAAGAGCGTCAGATACTGCCCGGCAAAGGAGAGCTCGCTGTCTTCGCCGATGGCGCTGCTGCGCATGGAGACCCGGGGAGGAGCCGCTGCAGCTGCCGCCAATTCCCGGTAGGCCGCGGTGACGGCCTCTGCCAACCCCGGGGGAATTTTGGCCCGGATAATGAGGGCCTGAATTTCTTCACTGGCAGCTTGGATGGTTTCCGTTTTCCGGGGATCAATCTCCATTTTCAGCTTGTTGATTTCATCCACCAGGTCGTTGTAGGCCATAAACAGGTCAAAGGCCCGGGTGGTGATGGCAAAGCCAGGGGGAGTGGGCAGATGTACCCGGTTCCGCGCCTCCCCCAAATTGGCGTTCTTGCCCCCGGCCCAATCCATCATCTCCTTGTCGATTTCTCGGTAGGGCAAAACCAAGGGCACATCCGGCAATTCCTTGCGGACGCCCATGGCTTCCTTGATCCGGGTGTTGATCTCTTCCAGGACCTGGTAGAGAACGGGATAGCGGTGGCCGGAGAGCACATCCAGGCTTTTCACCATGCGGAAGGCGTGGAACGCCGCCCGGGTGGCCTGGGAACGGATATAGGACATCCCGAATATTTGCCGGCCTTGGAGCTTTTCTTCCAGGTCGGTAATGATATTCAGGAGTTGGGCGTTGGAATCCAGCAGGTCTTTAAAAAGGACGTATTTGAAGCGAAAGACTTCGGCAATCTGCTCTTTCGAAGCCTTGCCCCGGGGGTGTTTCCACCTCTGATAGATATTCCGGAATAAATTGAGCGTCTCCAGCATTTAAGCACCTGACGCCTTCTGAAATCACGCCCCTAAATGCTCCAGGCAGCCATCATTATTTCAATAATTATACCAGATTATTAGGTTTTTGGAAAAGCGCCAATTGGCCTGGACGCCGCCGCCCCTGCCCTGCTGGCACTCCTTGCCCTCGATTTGCGGGGGAGCGACTGCCTTTACACTATGTAAAAAAACCTGACAGACTATCCAATGGTTCAAATCATCAAGATTTTCCCTTAATCGCAGTATACTCGATATTACAATAAGTTATCAATCGCGAGCCCTTCTTGGCAGTTGGCATGGGCATTGCTTTTTCTAGATCGAAGACTATCTCCGCAGTACCGTCATAAGCGGGATGGCTTCGGGATATCCCTTAATATACGGGCAGTTATCAATTTAAGGAGGTCCTTCTTATGAAAGTACTGGTGGCGACAGACGGCTCGGAACATTCAATGAAGGCCGTGCAGAGAGCCCTGGAATTGGCGGAAAAACAGGGGGCGCAGGTGACCTTGATGTCGGTGGCATACTACGTCAAAGACTATTTCGACGAAATGCCTCCCGGTATCCAGGATAAGCTGGAGGGCGAGGCCGCCGCGGCCTTACAAAAGGCTAAGGCCCTGTTTGACCAAAAAGGGATCCAGGTCTGGACCGAGCTGCAGGCGGGCCTGGTGCCGGCCAACAATATTATCCGCAAGGCGGAAGAGGGGAAGTTCGACCGGATCATCATCGGCAGCAGCGGCATTCATGGATTGGGCAGGGTCTTGATGGGCAGCACTGCCGCCAAGGTGGTGGCCCACGCCCCCTGCGAAGTGACTGTAGTCAGATGAAAAATTCCGAATTTTTCTAGGAGGATAAAAGACCATGCGTAGGTTGTGGACCAAAATCGTGAGCTTAGGAGTCATGGCCGTCCTGCTGGTGCCGGAAATCGTCGCGGCCGCCGGACCCAAGGCCGCCCCCTTGGTGATCGTGGCCGATACCCGCAAGTTTACCGGCTGGGAGGCATGGTGGACCAATCTCTACAATGAGAGCCATGCATACTTCACCCTGATAACGGTGGTGACTATCCCCATAGTGGGCCTGATCTTTGGCATCCTGGCCGACATTATCATGTCCCGCATCGGCATTGATCTGAAGTCCAGGGAACTGGCGGAGCACTAATAATTTTCAGCCATTAAGGAGGCTAATATATGGACTGGCTATATGTCTTGATGCCCATTGCCGGGGTAAAGATATTTTGGCCCGGTTTGATCATTTTGGGCGTGGGCGTAGGCATCATCGGCGGCTTTTTCGGCATGGGCGGCGCCTGGATGGTGACCCCCGGTCTCAATATCTTGGGGTTCCCCATGGCTTTCGCCATCGGCACCGATATTGCCCATATGGCGGGTAAATCCCTCATCTCCACCATGAGGCACGGTAAATTCGGCAACGTGGATTATAAACTGGGCTTCATCATGCTGGTGGGCACCGTGGTGGGCTTCGAAGTCGGGGCCCAGATGGTCATGTACCTGGAACGTATCGGCTTGGTGGATTTTTATGTCCGGATTCTCTATATCATCCTCCTGGCCATTATCACCTGGATGGTCTTCACCGACGTAGCCAAACGGAAGAGAAAGGAAAGAGAGGCGGCCGCGGCTGGGAAAGAGGTGGACAAGCTGACTACCGGTCTGGATTGGTCCAAGACTCTCCATAAGATTAAAATCCCGCCCATGGTTCATTTCAAAGAGGCCATGATCTACTGCTCGGCCTGGCTGCCCATCCTGGTGAGTTTCCTCACCGGCTGGCTGGCGGGCATTCTGGGCATCAGCGGGGGCCTGATCCGCATGCCCTCTTTGATCTACTTTGTGGGTTGTCCCACCCACGTGGCCGTGGGCACCGACCTCTTTGAGGTAATGATCTCCGGCCTATACGGCACCGCCACTTACACTTACAAAGGCCGCACCGAGCTGGTGGCAGCCATGATCATGCTCTGCGGCGCGGCCATTGGCGCCCAGATCGGCACCGTGGCCACCAAATACATCAAGGGCTACGGCATCCGCATCGCCTTCGGCCTGGCCGTGGTCGGCTGCATGTTGTCCATCCTCATGAAGCTCATTCCCCGGTGGGTGCCGGTTCTGAAAAGTCCCATGGATGTTGCTGCCACAGTGCTGATCCTGGGTCTGGTGGCTTGCATGTCCCTCTATATTTTTGTGCAGATGCTCCGAGGGGCCAGCAAAGAAGTGGCCCAAAAGAAAGCCGCGGCCAAGATCTCGATGGCCCAATAGTGACCCAGATATCATGGAGAAGGAGAGATAATATGGCCAAGAGACGCAATCGGTGGGTTCTGCTCCCCATCTTACCCCTGGCCCTGATGCTTGGCTGTGGGGAAATGGGCAAGGTGGACCAGGGCCGGGTCATCGAATTCAACCCAGCGAAAGAAACCGTCACTTTTATCCAGGACGTTAAAGCCGATGTCGGCAATCCCGATTACAGCGGTGCGCCGCATGTCTATACCCTGCCCAAAGACCCCAATGAGCGGGGCGCGGACCCCAGGGCGGGAAAACGGATGAAGTTGGACACCAAGGCCAAGGAAATCACCATTTATGATGTGGCCAGCAAAGGTTTCAAGAAGATTCCTTACACTCTGATCGATGAAAAAGACGGCGTGTCCAAGGACAATCCCCTGGTAGCCGGTAAGAAATTCCCCGCGGTGGACAAGGCCAAAAAGACCATAACCATTTACTCCGGCAGACAGAAGATGCTGGTCACCTTCTCTCTGCCTGAGGAATACTTCGCCCTGCCTGAGGACACCTGGGAAGCCGGGGACGAAGTGCGGGTCTATTACAAGGAGCCGGGCAAGGCCTTACGGTTCATGAACATCAGCAAAACGGACATCTTCAAAAAGTAACCAGCCTAAGAGCCTAAACCAAAAAACCGCAGGATCGCCCTGGAATAGGCAGAGACATCCGGTTTCAGGGCGATTCTGCTGTTTGGGAAGGGCGGCTTGGCTTTCAAAATAGAACAAGTCATTTCAAAACTTATTTCCGGAGTAAATTTTCATAAATCAGGACAAGGTTAATGAAGAACGAAAATTCCTCCCCCTTTGAAAAAGGGGGTAGGGGGGATTTATAAGCGCCTGGAAATCCCCTTAATCCCCCTTTTCCAAAGGGGGACTTAAAAGCAGTAACTCCAACCTTTTGCTGGTTGGTAATATAATTGTGGCCCTGATTAAGTTCTGAAATAGGTTTTATCTATGGATCTCAGGCAAGTCTCCCAAGGGCGCCAACTGTTGGGCAAAATCGGAGCCGCCCTCTGCATCCTCCTGTTCCTGGCGGTTCTGGACGGCCTCGTCGCCTTGTTCCGGCAGCCTCCCAACCTCTTGAAGGTGCTGCCCGGCGAGTCGGTGGAGATCAACGGCGACGTCCCCGGGGAAATCAGCCAGGTTCAGGAGTTGCAACACCGCGCCAATACCGGGGGCCTGACCCTGGCCATCCTGGAACTCCATAAAGGTTATTTCCTGGGTGGGGCGATGTGGCGGGGACAGCTCAAGGTGAGCCCGAACCTGGCTCCCGGAGAATACCGCGTAATCGTGTTTGCCACAAACCAGCCCCGGAAACAGCCGGCGCCATTCTTCCGCGTCCTGGTCTATGCCGACGCCCAGGCCCGGCTCCGGAGCTCTTCTTCCCTGATACAGCGCTACACCGGATATTCCCCCTGGATGGCGGCCGCCTCCTTTGCGCCTTTTATCCTGTTAGTCTTTGGCCTGGTCTTTTATCTGTCCCAGCAGCGGGAGAACCTTTTATTGGCCCAGGGCCGGGGGGAAATCTACCGGCTCATGCGGGACGAAGCCGGTTGGAGCATCCGCTTCGGTCTGGGCGCGGCCCAGGGGCTCTCTCCGGGGACGCGCTTAACGATTTTGGATGAAGAGGGCCGCACGGTGGGAGTAGCCGAAGTGAGGGAAACCGGGGAGACTGATTCCTGGGCCGTGGTCAGCGGGGACCCGGAAGTGAAGATCGGCTATCTGGTTGCCATCAGATGAGAGAGGATTATTTTTGCTAATTCTCTTCTCACTTGCATTTATCCATTTTATTTTATTGTATAATCAAGGAAATAGGCAGAACCTTGGGAGAAGACGGAATACCCGAGGTTGCGGGCCCATGTCGCAGACTGGCTCGGTCGCCGGGCCGTTAAAGGAATGTCTTTTTAGAGCTTATGTGGCAATACTTCAGTCTCCGGTCCCGCATCTTTCTGGTCCTGGCCGCGCTAGTGCTTACTACCCTGGCCGGGGGCCTGGTCACCATCTGGCACAACCGGGCCATAGACTCCCTGATCAGCGCCCTGGTGGATAAAAAAGTGGCCTCCTTCCAGGCAGCGGAAGAACTGGAAACCTCCTTGTTGATGCAAAGGGGTTTTGCCACTTATTACTTTCTAGACGGTAATCCCGACTGGCTCCAGCAACGCCGGCATTATCAGCAAGCCTTCCAGGAATGGCTGGTCAAGGCCAGGAAATCGGCCTATACGACAGCCATGAAGGATCTAATCAACCAGATCGACGCGGAGTATCAGGGCTACCTGGATTTAGGGAACCAGGTGATTAAAATGTACCAGGAAGGCAAGCGGAAAGAAGGGGCCAAGTTCCACTGGGAAGTCCGCCGCCGCTTTGCCGCGATTTTCGCTCTCTGTGAACGTTACAAGCTGATGCATGAATACGCCATTGACCGGGCCCGCACCGAAAGCCAGGCCCGGGCCCGCTTTATCACCACCTTTGCTTCCATGGCGATGCCCGGAGTGGCAATTCTGGGGATTCTCCTGGCCTATATCCTGACCAAGCAAATCCTGCAACCCATCCGGCGCCTGGCCCAGGAGAGCGGCCCGGCCCCCGGCGACGCCTCCTTGCCTGACGAAGTGAAAGCCTTGAGCCGCCGGGTCTATAACCTCATGGAAAATGTGGACCAGGCGCAAAGCGAATTGGAGCGGAGCCAGGAGCATCTGGCCCAGGCGGAAAAGTGGGCCCTGGTGGGGAAACTGGCCGCAGGCGCCGCCCACAGCATCCGCAACCCCTTGACTTCCGTGAAGATGCGGCTCTGGTCCATGAACCGCTCCCTGGACCTGACTGTCCCCCAACGGGAGGATCTGGAGGCCATCTCCGAGGAGATCCGGCACATCGACTCCATTGTCAGCAATTTTCTGCAGTTTTCCCGGCCCCAAAAGCTGCAGCGGGAGAAGATCAGCCCCTCGGCGGTGGTGGATCAGGCCCTGAAGCTTTTGAAAAACCGTTTGCAGCTCTATGGGGTGAAGGCGAAACTGGAGCGCCGGGCGGTTTTGCCGGAAATCATGGCCGATCCGGACCAATTGCGGGAAGTTCTAGTCAATCTGGTGGTCAACGCCTGTGAGGCCATGGTGGGGGGCGGCAAACTCACCATCCAGGAAGAGGAAGGAGAGGATGGGGATCTGGGCCGGGTGGCCATCCTCAAGGTCACGGATACCGGTCCCGGCATCCCGGAAGCCATCCAGGAGCAGGTCTTCCAACCCTTTTTCAGCACCAAGGAAGAAGGCACCGGTCTGGGGCTGAGCATCGCCAACCGTATCGTCAAAGATCACGGCGGCAGGCTGTCCCTCCAGTCTCAGGAGGGCCAAGGGAGCACCTTTACCATCACCTTGCCGTTCTCGGAGGAAAAGGCATGGGCCACATCCTAGTCGTCGACGATGATCCGCAGCTCCGGCAAAGCTTTGAGAAGCTCCTGACCGAAGAAGGCCACCGGGTGCGGACCGCGGCCACCGGAGAAGCCGCCCTGGATATGGTCCGGGACGCGGCCCCTGATTTGGTGATCATGGACGTGCGCCTGCCGGGCCAAAGCGGCCTGGAAACCTTCCGGGCCATGCATGAGATCGAGCCCAAACTCCCGGTCATCATCATGACCGCGTACGGCACCACGGAGACCGCGATCGAGGCCACCAAGCTGGGGGCCTTCGAATACGTGCTCAAGCCTTTTGACATCCCGGATATCCTGGCCCTGATCGCCCAGGCCCTGGACGCGGGGCGGTTCATGCGCTCCCGGGTGGAAATGAACGTCCCCCCGGACGCCACCTCCGGAGATGCCATTATCGGCAACAGCAAGCCCATGCAGGAGGTGTACAAGGCCATCGGCCGGGTCGCGCCCACCGACGCCACCGTGCTCATCCGCGGCGAATCCGGCACCGGCAAGGAACTGGTGGCCCGGGCCATCTATCAACACAGCCTGCGGGCCGACAAGCCCTTCCTGGTGATCAACTGCGTGGCTATCCCCGAGACCTTGCTGGAAAGCGAACTCTTCGGCTACGAGAAGGGCGCGTTCACCGGGGCCGTCAACCGCCGGGTGGGGAAATTCGAACAGGCCCACGGCGGCACCGTGTTTCTGGACGAAATCGGCGACATGCCCTTCAGCATCCAGTCCAAGATCCTGCGTCTGCTCCAGGAAAAATCCATCGAACGGCTGGGAGGCCGGGAGCCCATCCCCGTGGACGTGCGCATCATCGCCGCCACCAACCGGGACCTGGAAGCGGCCCTGGCCGCAGGCCGCTTCCGGGAGGACCTTTATTACCGCCTTAAGGTGGTGACCCTCTGGCTGCCGCCCCTGCGGGTCCGGGTCGGGGATATTTCTCTGCTGGCCGAATATTTCCTGGCCCGGTTCGCCCGGGAGATGGGCTTCCCCAACCCCGGAATCACGCCGGAGGCCAAGGGGATGCTCAACAACTGCCAATGGCCCGGCAATGTCCGGGAACTGGCCAACGCCATGCAAAAGGCCTTGATCTTCAGCCGGGGCTACCCCATCCATCCGGAGGATATCTCCCGGGCCATCGGCAGCGAGGCCGCACCCGCCAGAGCCGACGCCGACCGCACCTATGAGGCCATCCGCCAATGGGTCAGGCAGACGCTGCTTAACGGTTCCGGGAACAACGTCTTTGAGGCCTCCATGGACCGTTTCGCTTCCCTGGTGATCAGCGAAGCCCTGGACCTGACCAACGGCAACCGCACCCGGGCCGCCAAACTCCTGGGCATTTCCCGGCCCACCCTGCTCTCCAAGATCGACCGCTACCGCTTGAAAGTGGAAACCTCTATCCGCAGCGAACCCTCCTGACGCCCTGAAGCCGCGAAACTGAGTTACAAAGTCTTTCCTTTCTGAGCCCTTTGCAGCATGGTCTTTTACAGACTGTAAAAAATATCGACACTCTGGCCCCTCTCCCTGCCCCGGCCCCGGGCTGATAATCCTTATTTCCCTTGGTAGTGCTGCAGTTACCCGCTCTTCTCCGGTTTGGCACGGCCGTTGCTCATGGAACTACTACCAGGATGAAGAACTTTGCCAACTCAGGTGGGTGGGGTGGGGAATCCCCATTATCATACCCTGGCCCTTCCTCCCCCACCTCAGCCGTTGGGAATGAATCAGTGGAAGTCTACGGCAAAATATTAGTCGCCGACCGCAACCGCCATGTCCGGGAATTTCTCTGCCGGGAACTGACGGCTGAGGGGTATCAGGTGGAAACAGCCCGGGATGGCCGTGAGGTCTTACAGATCATCAACGGCCAGGACCCGCCGCGTCTCCTGATTCTGGACCTGGAGCTGCCTTACCTCACGGAGATGAAGGTCTTGGAGATTCTCCAGGAGCGGCTGCCGGCGCTGCCGGTGGTGATCCACTGCTTCCAGCCGGAATCGGAGCAGCATCTCCCCGGGGCCGTGGCCTTTCTGGAAAAAAGAGAAGATACCCATCTGCTCAAAGAGGTGGTGGCCGAACTTTTGGGCAGGAATAACCTTATGCCCAAGACTTCTCAGGATTAAGGAGGATAAGAGAACGACACCATTCCAACCCTTTACCGTCTTTTCAACAAACCCGCTGACCTTCTTCTTGCAGGGCTTAACCAGAGATCGCGCTTCGCGACGAAGGGGGGAACCATGTCCCGGTATACTGTCTTGCTGTTTATTGAGGATCTGCATGTTGGCCGGAGGCCCGGGCCATCGTCAAGAAAGTTGACCATGTCTGTGAATACCTCTGTTATACCCTGGGTTCTTCCAGGTCGGTTCTGCAGACTCTGCTCCATGCTCCCGCAGCCAGGGTGGATCGGCAGTCGCGGCGTAAAATCCAGGAGGTGTCCGCCAGATTGGAAATTGCGCAGGAATTGATGGAGGGGTTTCATCAGGGGATTATCAGAGGGGGAGTAACCAGGGATTTTCCCAGAGCTTTGCCCTATTAATTCAGAAAGAAGGATTTTAAGCAGTCATTCCCGGATTTCCTGGAAGGAAGGGGAAGTTCCTTAAAGACTTTTGTTATTTTCATTATTGGGTAGAACTTTGCTTCTTTAAGCAGAAAGACGATGGCCGGCATCTTCCAGAAATTGAAAGGCATCTTGGGGGGCAAGCCCCGGGCCGAGCTCTCCATGGAAGAGCTGCGCACGCTGTTTAAGACCAAGTACCATGCCTTCAAGCTCCTGCTGAACGCCAACAACACCGCGCTCCAGCTCATGACCGACATGGAGGCCGCGCTTCACGGCAACCAGAGTTTCGGCATGACTTTTATCCGCTCCCACTGCACTGCGGTCTGCGTCAACGTCTTTGCCCTCATCCGCCACTTGAACGAGTTATCCGGGAGCCGCTATCCGGCCTTGGAGCCGGTTTTCGAGACGATCCGGGAAAAAATCGAGGACCTCTTAGGGAAAAAGCAGCCTTTGCCCATTCAAGATCTGGTTCTGCCCCTGGACGCGGTGACCAAGGAGATGGCCGACGGGGTGGGGAGCAAAATGGCCAACCTCGGCGAAATCAAGACCCGCCTGCCCCAAATCCGGGTCCCCAGAGGCATAGTGATCACGGCCGCGGCTTACGAACTCTTTCTGGTCCATAACGGCCTCCAGGAGGAAATCAACCGCCGCCTGCAAGCCTTGGAAGTGCAGGACATCGCCGACCTGCACCGGGCCAGTTCGGAAATTCAGATGCTGATAATCAACGGAGAAATTCCGCCGCAACTGCAAGAAGCCGCGTCCCTGGCCCTGGAACGGCTGTTTGAAAAGCCCCTGGCCTCCCCTGCCTCTCTTTCTCCCGATTCCAGGGTGGCCCTGCGCTCCAGCGCCATCGGCGAGGACGCCGCAGACACCTCCTTTGCCGGCCAGTACCGTTCCGAACTCAATGTCAGCCAAGAAAATCTTTTTACTGTATATAAAGAGATACTCGCCTCCAAGTATGCCCTCACCGCCACCTCCTACCGCCTGCATAAAGGGCTGCGGGACGAAGACGTAGCCATGTGCGTGGGCGTGATGCGCATGGTGGACGCCGCGGCCGGGGGGGTGATGTATTCCCGGGACCCCATGGACATCCGCAGCAACGCCATCTTTATCAATGGGGTCCACGGCTTGGCCAAAGCGGTGGTGGACGGCACCGTCACCCCGGACCTGTGGGTGGTTTCCCGGGAAGAGCCTCTGAGCATCATCAAACAAAGGATCAGCGATAAAAAGCATCAGGAGGTCTGTCTGCCGGAGGAAGGCATCGTCCTCCAGCCTAACCCCAGAGGGAAGGAGCCGTCCCTGACCGACGCCCAGGTCCTGGAGCTGGCGCGCACGGCCCTGCTCCTGGAGGAGCATTTCCAGGCGCCCCAGGACATCGAATGGTGCCTCGACGCCCAGGGGCAGCTATTTATCCTCCAGAGCCGCCCCCTGAAGCAGATGGCCGCCGCGGTCCGGGAAGCTCACCCGGTCTCCGCCGCCATTGACCAGCCGGTGCTGCTCCAGGGCGGGGAAGTGGCCAGCTCGGGAGTGGCCGCAGGCCCGGTTTATCTAGTAAAAAATAATTTAGACTTGCTAAAATTCCCGGAGGGTGCGGTCCTGGTTACCGCGCGGCCTCATCCCGGCTGGGCGCCGCTCCTGCCCCGGGCCGCGGCGGTGGTCACCGACCGGGGCGGCATCACCGGGCACCTGGCCAACGTGGCCCGCGAATTTTGTATACCCGCTCTCTTTAACACCGGAGACGCCACGGTCCGCCTGCAGCCCGGCGAACTCATCACCGTGGACGCAGACGGCCACGCCGTCTACCAGGGCCGGGTGGAGGCCCTGCTGCAGACGGCTCCGGCCATCAAAGGTCTCATGCAGGGCACCCCGGTTTATGAAACCCTGAAGGAGGTGATGGCCTATATCACCCCCCTGAACCTCACCGATCCCCAGGCCGCCAACTTCAAGCCCCAGGGCTGCCACACCCTCCACGATATCACCCGCTTTGCCCACGAAGTGTCGGTGCAGGAGATGTTTTCCTTTGATAAGACCCAAGCCTTGAGCAAGTATTTCATCAAACGCCTGGTAGCGGGCGTCCCCTTGCAATGGTGGGTCTTAAATTTGGAAGACGGCTTTAAGGAGGATGTCCCCGGCAAGGAGGTGCGGCTCGACAACATCGCCTCCGTCCCCATGCTGGCCCTGTGGGAGGGCATCACCGCGGTGCCCTGGGAGAGGGGCCGCCCCCGGTGGACACCAAGGGTTTTTTGTCCATTGTCATGGGTGCGGCCACCGACCCCAATCTGGAGACCGCGGGGGGCACCATCTACGGCAATCAAAATTACTTCATGATATCCAAATACTTTTGTAACCTCACTTCCCGCCTGGGCTTTCACTTCTCCACGGTGGAAACTCTGGTGGGGGAGGAGGCCTTTGAGAACTATATCCGTTTCACCTTCAAGGGCGGGGCCGCGGACTACCCCCGCCGGGTGCTGCGGACCAAGTTCGTGGGTGAGATTCTGGAGCGCTACGATTTCCAGGTGACGGTCCAGGAAGACTCCCTCTTTGCCCGCCTGGAGGGGGAGCCCAGGGATTACATGCTCTCCCGCCTGCGGATTCTGGGCTACGTCACCATCCATACCCGCCAGATCGACATGGTGATGTTGAACGCCGCGGACGTCGAGTATTACCGCAACAAGATTTTCAACGATCTGGATAATTGCATTCTCCCTTTCTCCGACACCAAGCCTCCAGGGCGAACACAAGGTTCGCCCCTACGAAAAAATGGCGTATTTGGGGATCGATATAAAGCAACCAGCCTGCGCGTCCTGCCAATCATCTCTCCTTTGCCTGGGGAAAAAACTCCTTTGCATTGATTTTTAAAAACCCGTGCCTACTTTTAATTCAAAACAATTGAGCATTTGCGAATTAATTTGCACAAGGAGAAACATCATGGGTTGCGTTGAGAAAGTGCACGGCGGCTACAAAGTGGACGGCCTGGAACTGCTCCGGGCCAACTGCGGCTGTGGCGGCCTCACGGGACCTGGGGGCGCGGGTATGGGCGATTGCTGCTTTACCTTCTCCCAGGTGAAAGCCGAAGGCGATAAGGTGTCGTATTTTGGCAAGTACACCACCCCCAACACCACCAACAATTTTGAATGGGGTTACAAAGTCAAGAAAGACGGCCATGAAGTGGAAGTGAAGATGCTGGATACCCGGGGGCCCAAGAATTTCAAGTTCGGCGGCCACCTGCCCCCGCCCCTGTCCGCCTGGACCGCCAAAGGTTGGACCGTGGTGGCGCAGTTTGAGCATCCCCTCAGCGGGACCGGCGAGCCGCTGCCGGAATGGTGCGCCAGCGCCGCGTCCGCCTGCGTGCGGCCCTTTGTCGAAACGGAAACGGGCAAAGGCGACAAGAAATAAGCCTGTAGCCCCTTCTCAAAAAAACTAGAGTTGCTTTCCCCCGGCAGGTCCGCCCCAAACACCGGCAAGGCCGCGGCGGGAGGGGCTTTCGGGGTCATCAGCCCGGTGCTGATGGCCCTGAAAGTTTTCTGGCTCCGATCCGGCGTCCACCCGACTGCCAGATTGGCCGATTCTTCCCCTTATTCTTGACAAAGAGTCCACCGGAATGGCAAGTTGAGACAGAAAAAGGGATTTTCCCAGAGGTCCCGACTTGGCAGCCGCAACCGGTGTGGACATGACTTCCCCATCTAATTGCTGGTCTTCCTGGCCCCGGACTTATCAAGAGGCGGTGGCCCTCCAGGAGCAACTGCGCCATCAGGTCCAACTCATCCCCTTGCCCTGCCCGCCCCGCTTCGTGGGCGGCGCGGACGCCATCTGCGACCGGGGGGATACCCGAATCTTCGGGGCTATGGTGGTTTACACCTATCCGGAACTGGAACTGGTGGAGGAGACGGGAGCCGCAGGAGTCTGCCCCTTTCCCTACCGCACCGGGCTGCTGAGCTTCCGGGAAGTGCCCATCCTGGCGGAGGCGTTCGCCCGGCTTAAGCAGCGCCCGGACGTGCTCCTGGTGGACGGCCAGGGCCTGGCCCATCCCCGGGGCCTGGGTCTGGCCGCGCACCTGGGCCTGGTCCTGGATCTACCCACCATCGGCGTGGCCAAAAGCCGCCTGGTGGGCCAAGGAGAGGAGCCGGGACTGGAAGCGGGCGCAGCCAGCCCTTTGATCTTGGCAGGAAAAGTGGTGGGAATGATCCTCCGCACCCAAAAGGGCAGGAAGCCCTTTTATCTATCCCCGGGGCATAAAATTACCCTGGCAGAAGCGCGGGAAATAGTGCTGGGCTGCGTCAGGAGATACCGCAGCCCTGAACCGCTGCGGCAGGCGGATAGTTTGAGCCGGCGCCTCAGATCAGAGACTGTGAATCTGGACGTACGGCGAGGCGACGCGAGGCATGATGGCCCGAAGTGAGAAGCCGTTCCCGGTACAAGGCGCAGATAGGACTATGGCAGTTGCGGCAATTCTGCATCCCGGAATCCCACTCCCCCCACAGGCAGTTGCGACATGCCCCCTTGATGTCGCAGTTCAAGCAGATGATGCCCACATCCCCGAAGTTAACCATGATTTCAAGACCTTGGATGACATAATTACTTACCTAGAAAATCGACTAGAATACCAATAAACTAAAACGGTTTTTGAGTCAAACGGTTTTTTTTAAAAAAAATCCTCCTTCTTAAAAACCAGAGGCTGGGCCTGGGGATGGAGGATTTTTGCCTCCACCACTTCCCCCACGAAGAGGGTATGGTCTCCTGCGGTATGGGCGGACACCAGCTTCAGGTCCAAATAGGCATAGGCCTGGGGGAGAATCGGCGCACCGGTAGCCCCAGTGATCCACTCCAGACCCGCGAATTTGTCCACTTTGCGTCCGCTTTTGTAACCGAAACGCTTCCCCAGATCCACCTGGTCCGGGGTCAAGACATTGACGGCCAGGATGCCGCTTTCCTTGATGAGATCGTGGGAATAGCGGGGCGGGGCGATGGACACCATGACCAGCAAAGGATGCAGGGAGACCTGGGAGACCCAGGCCGCGGTCATGCCGTTGATTTTGTCGCCGCTGCGGGTCGTGACTACATAAACCCCGTGGACCAGCGCGCTAAAGGCTACTTCTTGCATCTCCCCCTCCGCAAGACGGTTTGCAGTGAAAAGAAAAAACAGTTAATCTGTGCGCACCGCCTGATCATTCCCCTCATGGGGCTTGGCGGAATTATCGACTGGTCCCACCCATTCATCGCACATCCAAAACTGTCCTGCACCTTGTTGCAAGCGGGTGCAGATGCCCTTGTGTTTGTCAGACCAATAGCGGCAGGTGCGGCAGACCTTCAAATGAGTTCCTTTCTTTTTCTGGGACATTGGGAAATTATCGGTTTGAGGTGTTGTTCCCCGGCTGTTGCTGCGGCCGGGAACTCCGGGGCGGAGAATTCCTGTCTGGCTCCCCGCGTAATCTATCGTAGATTTATCCGCCTCAAAGGTCAAGGCGGAAATGGTCGAAGCCTTGGCCGGTTATCTCTTTTTCCCCCGCGGCGGTCTCCAGGAATACCCCGGAGCCGAGGATGATTTCCCCCAGAGGCAGGGGGGGAGCCAGTCCGGCCTGGGCAAAGGCCTGGAACAGGGCCGGGGCTTGCTCCGGCGGCGATGTGAACAGAAGCTGATAATCTTCTCCCCCCTTTAAGGCCAGATCCAGGGGGTCCAAACCCAGATGGGCGGCTGCCGTCTTGACCGTGGGGGATACCGGTGCGGTGGCCGCGGGGATGCGGGCCCCCACGCCGCTGGCCAGGCAGATGTGACCCAGGTCCGTGGCCACGCCGTCGGAGAGATCGATGAGCGCGGTGGCCAAGCGTTGGCTGGCCAGGACGCGGCCCGCGTGCAGCTGGGGGCGGGGGTTCAGGTGGGCCTCAATCAAGGACCTGGGCAGGTCCTGCTCCAGGGCCAGGCCGCGTTGCAGCATTTCCAGGCCCGCGGCCGCCTCCCCCAGGGGGCCGGTGACATAGACGCGGTCTCCCACCAGGGCCCCGCGGCGTTGCAGCATTTCGCCCCGGGGCACCCGGCCCAAAAGGGTGAGGGTGATCATGACGCCGGGCGCAGCCACGGTGTCCCCGCCGATTACGGCCACGCCGTACTCTTGGGCGGCCTGGGCCAGACCCGTCCCCAGGGCCAGGGCTCCGGCCACGTCCCGATCCCGGGGCCAGCCCAGGGAAAGCAAAGTGTACAGGGGCTCTCCCCCCATGGCGGCGATGTCGCTCAGGTTTACGGCCAGGGCCTTGCGTCCCAACTGGGGCAGAGAAAAATAAGCGAGATCGAAGTGGACTCCTTCGATCAGGGTATCCACGGTCCACAGGAGGAAATCTTCCCCGGCCAGGGCCAGGGCCGCGCAGTCATCGCCTATTCCAACGGCCACCCCGGCCGGAGGCGGCCCGAAAAGCCGGTTCAAAGCGGCGATCAGCGCGGATTCACCGCCTATATGCAGGGGTTGCCCGGGCATACCGGACTCCTGGCAGGTAAGAAATTTTTTGCAGCGGCCCACCCAGAGACGCGCTCCAGGCGAGGGGACAGCCGGGTCCCCCCTGGACGCTCTGTTGCAGATTATGTCAGCGTCTCCCGGCTGGCAAGAATTTTATCGGGGTGGAGCCTAATTCTCTGGAAATTAGGTAATTATGCCTATTGTTTTTCTCTGGCTAAAGCGCGAGTATTAAGGCCCTGCTTCGGACCAGGGCAGGATGGGCAGGAAGTCCGCCGGTATACGAGGTCTTCTATGGAGGGGATCAACATGGCGCTCCTGGCTTTTTATGGCGGTTTGATGGTGGGCGTGCTGGCAGGGATGGTGATTACCGGCCTGTTCTCCATGACCCGGGCGGAAGAAAGCGCCCAAGAACTGGACCGTCACTAACCGCATATCTTTTGACCGATTAAAGTATTAGCAACAGCCAGAACCTGGGATTTCAGGGTTCCAAGAAGGCGCGCGCGGCCTGCGGCCGGAGGATGTGGAGAGATAATCTCCTTCTCCGGCCGTTTTTGTTTTCAGCCCGGCCGCGATCCCGCCTTTATTTTTCAGCTCAGACAACCGGGGGGAGGATCTGCAGCAGGTCCAGATGATCCTGTAGATGATGGGCCGCTTCCAGGCCCGGATTCTTGTAAGCCGTAAAAGTGACCCCCGCCCGCTGGGAAGCCTCCAGGTCCACCGCCGCATCCCCGATGTACATGGCCTCTGCTGGCGCCACTCCGAAATGCTCCAGGATTTTCAACAGGCATTCCGGGTGTGGTTTCTGTCGAGTTACATCATAGCTGCTGATGGTGAGGTCGAACAGGTGGGCCAGCCCCAGTTCCTCCAGGACCAGGGGCAGGCTTTTGCCCCGGTTGGTGGCGATGGCGGTGCGATACGCCGGGCGCAAAGCTGCCAGAACCTCCCGGACGTGGGGTTCAAGGCGCAGGAGCGCCAAGAAAGGCCGGTTATCTAGGGAGCGTTGGTAATTCTGGGCTTCTTCCCGCCAGGGACTGCCTTGAAAAAGTAGGTCCACCGCGGCTTGGGCGGTGCTGAACTGGACGAAATCCAGTTGCTGGGGGGTGAGGTGCGGCAGGCCGAATTGGTCCAGGATATGGTTGTAAAACGCGGCATTGGCGCGGCGGGAATCGATCAGGACCCCGTCGCAGTCGTAGATAACGACCTTAATGGCGGTCATGCTGGACGCGTCAGGCATGGTTCAACCAGGTTTAGAATTCATAAAGTAATTCATGAACTGGCAGCCCATCAGTAAATTGGGAAAAATGTAGCGGCGGGCGTCTCGCCCGCCATGACCATAATCAACACAGGCTGGAAAAGCCTGTGCTACCACTCAAAAAAATTATGAAAAAGTCAAGGGTCTCGCTATGTTAACCTTGAACCTTGAACTTTGAACCTTGAACTCTTCCAGGAGCAGGGGAATTTCCTTGCTTTATTGCGCGCCGGCCTAATGGGCCACGTGCTCGGGCGGCTGGGGACTCTTCTCAAAAGGCTGGCCGCAACCGGGACAAAAGAGGAAGTCGGATTCCAACTGGCGGCCGCACTGGGGACAGGTAGTCAATGGCGGGGGCGGCCCCTGGTGAAAGTAGTGATCCCGCTTCTCCGCCAGGTTCTGGCCGCAAAAAGGGCAGAAAAGGGAATCGGACTCCACCTCCCGGCCGCAGGAGGAGCAGATTGTCGGGGCTGGCTGCAGATGCCCCCCCGGAGGCTTCTCTTCCTCCTGGCGCAGGCCGCAATGGGGACAGAAGGTGAACCTTTGCTCCATTTTCCGGGAACAATGGACACAATAAAATTCTTGGGGGGGAGGCGGCAGGGGAGGATTCAGGACCTGCTGGTATTGCTGGGTGAAATCACTGCTGGCCTGCCGCAGTTGGGCCACCCACCTGCCGATTTTCTCGGCGATCTCCGGCAGTTTTTCCGGCCCGAAGAGGATTAGGGCCAGAACCAAAAGTAAAACGATCTGTTCGAAAGAAATGCCAACCACGGCCCACCTTTAAGCAATCAGGCTTGTAATTTGTGGCCGCAATGGGGGCAGAAGGCGAATTCCTGGGTTAGCTCTTTCTGGCATTGAGGGCAGGTCTTGGCCTGGGCCTGGGCCTGGGGGTTAGTTGCGGCCGTCTCGGGGGCAGCTTTTGCTTCCTCCCGGGGCAGAGGCTCAGAGCCTTCATCGTGAGCCTTTTTAAAACTGCGGATGGCCTTACCCACGCTCTCCCCCAATTCCGGCAGCCGCCGGGGGCCGAAGAGCAGCAAGACGATGACCAGGATAATAATAATGGTTCCCAGATTGTACCCAAACATGGCACGCCTCTCGGTTTTTTGTTAAAATATAGCAGTATTTATGGAAAAAACAAGAGCCTCTAAAATGACTGCCCCATCCCTTTTCGCCCCGCCCGCGCCCCTGGCGGCCCGCCTGCGGCCCCGGAGCCTGAAGGAATTCGTGGGCCAGGAGCACCTGGTGGGCCCCGGCCGCCTCTTATGGCGGGCCTTGAAGGCCAAAAGGCTCTTTTCCTCCATGATTTTCTGGGGGCCGCCGGGCAGCGGCAAGACCACCCTCGCCCGGGCCATCGCCCGGGTCATGGACGCCCAGTTCGCCAGCCTCAGCGCGGTGATGTCCGGGGTGCCGGACCTGCGCAAGGTGGTGGAGGAGGCCCGGCGTTGGCAGGAGCGGGGCCGCCCCACCATCCTGCTCATCGATGAAATCCACCGCTTTAACAAGGCCCAGCAGGACGCGCTGCTGCCCCACGTGGAGGAGGGACTGCTCACCCTCATCGGCGCCACCACCGAGAATCCCTACTTCGAGATCATCGGGCCGCTTTTGTCCCGGGCCCGGATTTTTGTCTTCGAGCCCCTGAAAGAAGAGGATCTCCTGACCCTCCTGCGCCGGGCCCTGGCGGATAAGGACCAGGGCCTGGGGGCGATGCCGACGGAGGTGGCGGAGGAGGCCCTGGCCCATTTTGCCCGCATATCCGGGGGGGACGCCCGGCGGGCCCTAACCGCCCTGGAAATCGCGGTCCTGTCCACCGGGGCCGACGCCCAGGGCGTCATCCGGGTGGACCTGGCCACGGCCCGAGAGTGCATGCCCCGGCGGGACCTGATCTACGACAAGCAGGGCGACGCCCACTACGATACCGTGAGCGCCTTCATCAAGAGCGTGCGGGGCTCCGAGCCGGACGCGGCCCTCTACTGGCTGGCCCGGATGCTCCAGGCCGGGGAAGACCCCCGGTTTATTATGCGGCGGCTGCTGATCCTGGCCGCGGAGGACATCGGTCTCGCCGACCCCCAGGCCCTGGTGCAGGTGGCCGCGGCCTCCCAGGCCCTCACCTGGGTGGGGCTGCCGGAGGGCCAGTACCACCTGGCCCAGGCCACCCTCTACCTGGCCCTGGCCCCCAAGAGCAACTCCGCGGCCGCGTATTTTAAGGCGAAGGCGGCCCTGGAAGAAAAAGGGGCCACCAAAGTGCCCTCGCCGTTGCAGGATGCCCACCGGGACAAAAAAGGCTTGGGACACGGGGAGGGTTATTTGTATCCCCACGACTTTCCCGGCCACTTCGTGGACCAGGACTACCTGCCGGAGGAAGTGGCGGGGGCCCGGTTTTATGAGCCGGGAGAAGAAGGCGCAGAGCCGGAGTTGCTCAGGCGCTGGCGGGCATTCCGGGAAAAAGGGCAGGACCCGGGCTCCGGAGAGGAGGGGGAGGAAGGGGAATGATATGAGGTTTTCCTCCCATCTTCCTTTCTCCCCCGAGGGGCTTATGGTTACGCACAAGTTTTTCAGTGGTGGCGCAGCCTTTCCAGGCTGCGCCAACAAACTGCGCAGGCTGGAAAGCCTGCGCCACCAAGGAGCGGCTTAAATCAAGCACTTCCTGATAATTGTAGATAATGGCCGGCCCCCAGGGTGAGAGGGAAAAAGATGGAAAATTGCTTGAAATTATGATCTTTGGGATACATTTTTTAAACTATAGATGACCGCAGCTCCGCCACCTCCTCTCAGGGAAGTAGGGGAGTAACGAAAACGGCTTTTCATTTCTCCATCAAACCCTGAAAAGGAGGGTTTAGAGATGAAACCGGCCCGGCCTCAGCGCTTATTTTTCACCATCATCCTGATCATAGCCCTTTTGCCCGTCTCCCTGGCCCAGGCGGGCCTGCCGGGGCCGTATCCCCCCGACCCGCCGCCGGTGCCCACGCCCCCGCCCGATTCTAACTTCAACTACGTCAAGGTGGCTGACGCCCGGGGCCAAGGCGGGGTGGCGAGCCAGATCGAGTTCGGCACCACCGGCAAGGACAAGATCATCGAGTACGGCGGCCTGGATGGCATCACCCAATACATCAGCGGCGACGCGGGCAACGACTGGCTCCTGCAGGTGGGCGGCACCCAGGCCAGCACCATGACCATCGACGGCGGCACCGGGGACGACACCATCTACCAGTACGGCGGACAGGGGACCAGTGATATGGCTGTCTATGGCGGTGCGGGCAACGATACCATTATCCAGGTGGGCGGCCCGGGCGACAATCGCACGACAGTCAGCGGCGGTGAGGGAAACGACTATATCGAGGTCTACGGCGGTTCCGGCAATAATACCCTTAATGTAGATGGTGGTATCGGTGATGATGTCTTCAAGGTCTACGGCGGTCCCCACAACAATACTATTAACTATACGGTGAGCGACGGCAATGACGCGGCCACCATCCTGGGCGGCCGGGGCGGTCCGAACACCCTGAACATTGTTGGGGGTTTTAAGAACTTTACCGTCAAGGATTATCAGGGCAGCATCTTATGTCAGCAAGGCACCGGCGGCAGCACCATCACCGTTGCCAATCTGCACCGCATTACGGTCCACGGTGCAGGCTACAAAGTCATCTGGCAATACACCGGGGGCAAGGTGAGCTCCTTTGTGACCTTGCTGCTGGGGGATTAGTTGAAGAGTGGGCTACGCCCAAGAAATGGCGTTTAAAGTCCCCCTTTGCCAAAGGGGGATTTAGGGGGATTGCGGGCGCATCCAAATCCCTCCTTCCCCCCTTTAAAAAAGGGGGAAAATATTTTTCGGCATGAGAAGCCAGCCGCGGGGTCCGGTTAAAAAAGAGCAAGGAAACCCTACTGGACAAATAGGGAAGGAATGATTATAATTTTTTAAGGTAAAAATGGGGGGAGCACCACTTCCTGGAGGAGGTGCGAGCCATGTCAAAAATCCTTTTTGCCGACAGCGAACCTCATATCCAGAGGCTGTGCCTGGAGGAACTCCAGGACGAAGGCTATGAGGTGGCGGTGGCCGGAAACGGCGCCGGGGTAATGCGCCTGGTGGAAGCTTTCAAGCCGGACGTGGTCATCTTGGAAGTCTTGCTGCCGGACATGTCCGGGGTGGAGACCGGGCGCATCGTCAAGGGTACCAGAAAGGATACCCGGGTGATCTTCTACTCCCATTGTATCCCTCCTAAGGATCCGGCGTCTTTTGGCGCGGATGCCTTCGTGGTCAAATCCCACGACTTAAACCGTCTGAAGGAGGCGGTCCGCCGCGTCTTACCTGCCTGATTCCAACAGTTGCCTCGGAGAACAGACATGGCCATTATGGAGATCAGCGTCATCCCCCTGGGGTTGGGCCATCCCAGCGTGGGGGATCATGTGGCTGAATTAATTAGATATCTGCAGAAGGAAAATATCCACCATCAGCTCACCGATATGGGCACGCTGGTGCACGGAGATGCGGCCCGGCTGCTGGAAGTGGCCCGGGCGCTCCATGAGTTGCCTTTTAACCGGGGGGTGAAAAGGGTAGTGACGCATATAACTATTGACGATCGCAGGGATAAGGAGGTAAGGTTAGGCGATAAAACTACTTCGGTAAAGGCCCGCCTCGCCTAGGAAAGTATGGCACCGAATAATCACGACTACTACCGCATCCTGGAAGTGCCCCGGGATGCCACGCCTGAGGAAATCAAAAAGTCCTACCGCCAGGTGGCTATGAAATACCACCCGGACCGCAACCCCGGCAATAAGGAGGCGGAGGAGCGGTTCAAGGAGGCCGCGGAGGCCTATGAGGTCCTCCGGGACCCGGAAAAGCGGCGGCTCTACGACCGTTACGGCCACGAAGGCCTCTCTTCCACCGGCTTCACCGGGTTCCGGGACTTTTCCGATATCTTCCAGACCTTCAGCGATATCTTTGGCGACGTCTTCGGCTTCCAGGGCGCGGCCGGGTTGCAGCCCAAGGCCGGCACCGATCTGCGCTACGATCTGGCCCTGGATTTCATGGATGCGGCCATGGGCACGGAAGTGACCCTGGAAGTGCCCCGGGTGATCAAGTGCCGCACCTGCGGCGGCAACGGGGCCAAGCCCGGCACCCAAAGGATTCCCTGCCCCCAATGCGGCGGCCGGGGCGTGGTCTCCCGGACCCACGGCATCTTTCAGATCACCACCACCTGCCCCCGCTGCCAGGGGTTGAAGGAGTTTGTCTCCGAACCCTGCCCCGCCTGCCGGGGCGAAGGCCGGAGCCGGGAGAAAAAGAAAATCAAGGTCAAGATTCCCCCGGGCATGGACAGCGGCACCCACCTGGTCATGGCCGGGGAAGGCAATGAGGGCCTTTACGGCGGGCCTCCGGGCGACCTCTATATCATCCTCCAGGTCCGGCCCCATGAGCTATTCCGCCGGGAGGGCTACGACCTGCACCTGCAGCTCCCCATCGTCTTTGCCCAGGCGGCCTTGGGCACCCGGGTCACCATTCCCCTGCTCAGCGGCACCAAAGAGATCACCATTCCACCCGGCACCCAACCGGGAGAGATCATTCGCATCAAAGGGGAGGGAGTCCCCTATCCCAAGGGCCCCCGCCGGGGCGACCTATTGGTGCAGGTGCAGGTGACCGTTCCCCGGAGCCTCACCCCCCGGCAGCACGAGCTGCTCCAGGAATGGCTCAAAGAGGAGCCGGTCGCGGCCCCCCTCGGGGCTCAGGCCCGGGCCCGGGCCGCGGCGGACCCCGAAGATGAAGGTTTTCTCAAAAAGATGTGGCATACCGTGAAAGACCACCTGCCTAAATAGCGGCCAGGGGTCTTGGAAAAAACCTGTTTTGCGCATATCCCTTTCTCCCCGGTGAGAGGGGTAATGACCACCTGGTTAACCAGGTGTTTTTTTTGGGGAAAGGCTGTCGCCGGTTCACCGCCTCCACCGGCAACCTTCAGTAGCCATGAGTAAACGCATCCTGTTTTTTTCGGCGTATTTTATTTTCTGCCTCGTCTGTTTCCTGCTGGCCTTCGAAGCCATTTACCGCTATCAGCTCGTGGATTTCTACCGGCCGGAACTCAGGGCCAATAATCCTGCCGGGGATCTGCGGGAAGCCAGCCGCAAAACCCTCCTGGCCATGGGGGATTCTTTCTCCGCGGGCCAGAACACCTGGGTGGCTTTCTTGCGCGCCCATCTTCCCTCCTACCGGGTTATCAGCGCGGCCATCCCGGGCACCGGGATCTTTGAATCCCTGTACACGGCCCCGGGCCGGTTCCGGCAGTTTAAGCCGCGAGTATTTATTTACCAGGTCTATGTGGGCAACGACCTCCAGGATATCCGCCGGCCGTTGAACTGGCGGACCATGAGCCTGCCCCGCTATGTTTACGGTTATATGTGCAGTTATTTGGGGCTGCGGTCCCTGACCTTCGCCAATTACCGGCTGGCGCAATTGTTACACCGGTCCCAAGCCGGAGAGTCCAAGTATGTTGATCTACCCTTTTCCCCGGCCACCTACCCCAAAAGCGTGACGATTTACACCCAGGCCGAGCCCTACAATCTGGAGGACACGGTCCTGGACCGGGGGGAGCGGAGCCGGGATGTGGCGACCCTCATTGCCGGCATCAAAAAGCTGGTCAGTTATGCGGGCCCGGAGTGCCGCAAATACGTGGTGGTGATCCCCGACGCCAGCCAGGTGAGCGATTATTATCTGGAGCATTTAAAAAAATTAGGGGCGCGGATGCGCGATCCCCAGGGGTTCCAGCGGGATGATTATCCCTTGATGACCAAGCTGAAAACAGAGTTGGCGGCCACGGACGTCCAGGTCTTGAACCCCCTGCCCCTGTTCCAGGCCCAGGAACAGCAAGGCCAAAGGCTGTTTTACCGGAACGACTCCCACCTGAAGCCTGAGGGGCAATCTTTGCTGGGCCGGTTCATCCTGGAGCGCCTCCAAGCCGACGGCGTTGCCCCTTAATAAAGGTTGAAAGAATCGGGCGAGCGTCTCGCCCGCCCGCTTATCCGCACAGGCTGGAAAGCCTGTGCTACCGCTTGAGGAACTTTTCGGAACAGTTCCACATGGGCCTTTGCCCCCCCACAAAGCATGAAAAGTTCGGGAGCTTGCGCACTTAACTTTGAACTTTGAACCTTGAACTTTGAACTTTTAAGGAACAGAGTTTTCCTGATGCTTCTCCGACCGATATCTTTATTTTTCCCAGGCGATGATTAGCATTTGATTAAAGATTAATCAGGGTGGACTCTTTATGACCGTTGACTTGAACATCCTCATCGGCGGCGCCGCGGGCCAGGGGGTACACTCCATCACCGGCCCCTTGGCCAAGACCTTGATGCGCCAGGGGTGCTGGGTCCTGACGGCCCAGAGCTACGAATCCCGCATCCGGGGCGGCCACCTGTTCAACACGGTGCGGCTGGCGGACCAGCGGCTCTCATCCACCCGGGAAGGGGTGGACCTCCTCATC